>CAVCRL010000224.1:0-4250 GCA_963604455.1 Lachnospiraceae bacterium
GGCAACAACTATTGGGAGGAAGCATATTCAGTGAACAAAGCGGCTGTGCAGGCTCTTGAGAGCAATGGCTATGCCTTGTATGACAAATTGAACCAGGCTGCTGTTTGGGGAGACGAGAAGGCCTATCTTCCAACTACAGCGTCACAGTATTTCAATGAATATTTCTGTAATTCAGGAGCATACTCCGCTGATCCTGCTGACAGGGAGACAATATACCAACTGAAGGCAGGGGCTAATAGCGACTTGGCTAATGTTGACGCTCCTTACATAATAGGCGCAAAGGTGGGAACTTGTCCTACACAGGAACTTGTTGACGCGTTTGAGACTATTGATGGCCAGCCTGTGCTGGATCTTTCCAAACCATATCTGGATGAACGTCATCTACAACCTAATTATAACAAGGGGACTCTTTACGACAAGAATAATCCTTACGCAAACAGGGATCCAAGGTTTTACGCCACAATCTATTTTAATGGTTCTCAGAGATATTGCAGTTGGGCTTATGCGACATCTCCTACCTCTTTCGAGAATCTGGGACAAGGCAAGGGGACTATGACAAGAACGATTGCCACTTGGGACTCTTATGAGGATGCTTCAGGAAACATCATTAACACGCCTGAACCTTTGACAGGTCGCTCCACTTCGGAAAGATTGGCTACAAGAACCGGATATTACCAAAGAAAGTTCCTGCATCCTAACAGTGGTGCGGAAATGAGAATAGACGGTGCCCGTCACAAAGATTATCGTCTTGCCGAGATATATTTGAATTTCGCCGAGGCGGCTATGGAGGCCGGACACTCTGATGAGGCCATAGTTTATGTCAACAAAGTGCGTACACGCGCTGGTATGCCAGGTCTTCCTGCAAGCCTTTCAGGTAATGAACTGCGTTTAAGGATTCATAATGAGCGTAGGGTTGAGCTTGCTTTGGAAGGGAACCGTTACTTTGACGTACGCAGATGGAGTTCCCCTGACGGAAACCTTTCAGACACGGACCGTTGGGTTACCGTCGCAAGCATCACACATATGAAAGACGGCTCTTACAAATACGAGCGAGCGAACATCAAGGAACGTCAGTGCTACACCAACAAATGGCTCAAGATGCCTCTTCCGCTTTCCGAAGTCAATAATATGCGGGCCATAACCGGAGAGGATTGGCAGAACCCAGGTTGGTAATGGTTGAATATTCAGAACATTAAATTTGCATCGAATATGATGAATAAGAATATATTTGCGGCAGCGGCGCTTCTCCTGCTCGGGGCATCCATTCAGGTCAAGGCGCAGGACATCACTGTCGCCGGTACCGTAAGGGATATTTACGGTAACCCGTTGCCAGGGGTGATAGTCTCGTCCAACCATAAGGACCTGTATATCACCGACAAGAACGGACAGTACACGGCCAAGGTCGATAAATTGGGAGAACTGGAGTTTTCGCTTCTTGGATTCAAACCGACATCGGCAAAGGTTTCCTCACAGATGGAGGTCACCCTTGAGGATGACGCTCACAATCTTGCCGAGAATGTCAACATCGGCCTTTCCAAACAGAGTAGGGAAGTCCTTACCGACGCGGTTTCAACAGCCCATAGCAAGGATCTTGGAAGATCTCTGATGACACGTCTTCAAGGGACATTCTCTGGAATGTTCTCAGGACTTACAACAATGGAGTCCACTTTCGAGCCGGCTTATGAGTCGCTTAATATGTACGTGCGTGGCTACTCCACTTTCCACGGAGGAATCGCCAGTGTGGTGATTGACGGAATCCTCTATGACTCTTTCGCACACGACATTCTCTACAGGATTTCTCCTGAGGAGATTGAGTCGGTGTCCATTCTGAAAGACGGTGCCTCGCAGGCCATCTACGGTGTGAAAGGTGCTGACGGTCTGATTGTCATCAACACCAAGCGCGGAACTCCCGGCAAACTCAAAGTGGGTGTGAACATCTCGGAGACGGTTCAGGTGCCGACCACCAGAATCCACAGTTTCGATTCCTACACGTTCGCCAACCTTCGCAATCAGGCTGCTGTCAATGACGGGCTTGGAGAGTATCATATATTCTCAAAGGAGGCGGTTGAGGGCTTCAAGGATGGTGGCAGTGACCTTTATCCTAACACGAACTGGTACGATATGCTTGTCCGTGATTTCTCAAATCAGCAAAGAATAGCTCTGGATGCCACAGGAGGCAATGAGAATGTGAGGTTCTATTCCAACTTCAATGTTTTGCGTCAAGGCAGCTTCTGGAACTCTGACCAGACCAAGTATAAGGCTGACAATGAGAAGTACAGGATTAACTTCCGCTCAAATGTGGACGTGAAGATCAACAGTTACATCAGTCTTTGGGCCAATCTGGCCGGTTCAATCGTAAGGGCACACACTCCAGGCGGTGCGGTGAACTGCAATGAGACCCTTTACACCATCATCACAGGAATGCCTTCCTTCATCTATGGCCCTGTGACTCCTACGGTCTATGATGAGGATGGTAATGTGATTGAAGAGGGTGGAGAGGTTGTGACAACCCCGAACATCAATTTCTCGCCTTATGGCTTCCTGAACCGCACTGGCTACAACAATGAGATGAACACCAACATCTACGGTCAGGCCGGTCTCAAGTTTGACCTTTCGTTCCTGACCCCAGGGCTTTGGGCCGGTGGCAGTGTAGGGTACCTTTCCTACATCAACTCAATTACTTCCAACACTCAGGACTATGCAAGGTACATCCGTGATGACGATTGGAGCGATTTGACTTTCACTCATTACGGAACCACCATCAACACGAATCTGAAATACGCCAAGGGTACTGCCTTGTATGGATATTTCTCTTATAAGGGTGAGGCTGGATGGCAGAGGGATTTCGGCAGACACCATCTGAACGCCAACGCCTATATGACCTATCAGGTGTTCGATAACATCACCGGCGGCGCGACATACGATTTCAGGCGGGTATATTCAGGAGCGGAAGTGGCATACGACTTTGACAAGAGGTACGCCGTGAAGATTTCGACAGGATATTCAGGATCAGACTATTTCCCGAGGAAGACACGCTTTGTCTGGACTCCGGGTGTCTCCGCCGCTTGGATCGCCTCGAATGAAAGTTTCGTGAAGGAAAATATTCCTTGGTTGTCATTGCTCAAGGTTCGTGGATCTTATGCCGTTACCGGCAATGACGCCACCGGATTTGACAGATACGCTTACAAGGATCAGGTGAACAGTACTACCGGAGGCAAGATTCCTTATCTGGGTTATTATACCAATGAGTCGGTTTACGGTAACCCTAATCTTGAGCCGGAGAAAATCTACAAGACAAATGTCGGAATCGATCTCGGAATCGCCAACCAGTTCCAGGTTTCATTCGATGTGTTCAAGGAGAAACTGAATAATGGTGTCATCAATTCGACATCCAAGGTGCCTCTCTATCAGGGAATTCCTCTCGGAGCGTATCCTATCACGAATATGGGTGAGTTCGAGAACAAGGGATGGGAACTCTCTGTGAGCTACAGAAAGCGTTTCAACTCTGATTTCGGACTGTTCCTTGCCGGTCATCTGGACTACAGCAAGAACAAGGTCATCTATATCGGAGAGACCGCCTACAATGACACTTACGCTTACCGTTACCGTACGGAAGGCTATCCTGTCGGACAGTCCTGGGGCTATCTGACCGACTACAGCAACGGCAATGGTCTGTACAACTTCCAGGATGAGATTGAGGCCGGCCCGAAATATTCATTCGGCACTCCTCGCCTTGGTGACATCAAGTACAAGGATCTGAACGGTGACGGTGTCATCGATGAGAAGGATATGGCTCCTCTTGGAGGCGGTTCTCTTCCTAAGTACAACTTCGCTTTCAATGTAGGCTTCAACATCAAAAACTTCGAGGTTAACCTTCTGTTCCAGGGACTTGGAGGCTACAAGAGGAACTACGGTGAGTTGCTTTCATTCCAGTCGGCCTACGACGGAGTGTTCACGGAAAGTCATAAATCAGCCTGGACAGCCGAGAAATGGCTCAATGACGAGGAAATCAGTTTCCCTGCCCTTTCCACGACAGCCACAACCAATCTCCAGACGAACGACTATCTCTTGAAGGATGCTTCGTTCCTGCGCCTGAAAACAGCCGAGATCTCCTACAATATGCCTAAGAAGGTCTGCGATTTCCTTAACGCGAGTGTCTTCAAGGTCTATCTGAGTGGTCAGAACCTCTTCACCATCGATGGTATGAAGACAAACGACACTCCTGTCGAGGGCTCTTGCTCGGCGTTCCC
>CAVCRL010000225.1:0-4168 GCA_963604455.1 Lachnospiraceae bacterium
GGAAATATTTCGAGCGGATGTACCTGAGCCGCACCGACACCTTCGGCAACGCCCGAGAGGTGCGCAACGCATTCGACCGCTGCTTCGAGCGGCTCTGCACCAGAACGGCGGGAATGAGCGATGATGAATATGCCCGCTCAGGCAAAGTGCTGACTTGGGAGGACATAGCCGGTCCTGAGGGCACAAAGGAGATTTCAGTCGAGAGCGTGATGAAGGAACTGGATTCCTTCGTCGGAATGGAGTCCGTCAAGAAAGCCTTGAGGGATCTTGCGGAGGAGATGCGATTCCAGCAGCGCAGGATGGAGTTCGGAGGCAAGGCTTCGATCCGTCCAGTGAACATCATCCTCACCGGGAACCCGGGAACAGGAAAGACATCCGTGGCCAGAGTGCTCGGCAAGTTGTTCAAGGCTATTGGAATATGCTCGACAGACCGGGTCATCGAGAAGAGCCGAAAAGACATCATCAGCACCTACGCCAACGAGTCGGACAAGAATATGGACAAGGCTGTGAACGAGGCTATGGGCGGAGTTTTGTTCATCGATGAGGCCTATGCTCTCGCGCCGTTCGACGACACGGGTCATTGCTCTGATTCCGAGGGGATCAAGGCTCTGGAACGCCTGATGGTCAGAATGGAGAACGACAGAGGTAAGTTCGTAGTGGTCTGCGCCGGATACAAGGACAAGATGCGGAACCTGATGAAGGCCAACGAAGGGTTCGCCAGCCGTTTCACGCACAGGATAAACATCGACGACTACACTCCTGGGGAACTGACCGAGATCTTCAGAAGAATGGCCGAAGGGCAGGGCTACGCCTTCGCGGAAGGCACTTTGGACAAGACGCTCAAGGCTTTCCGGAAACTCTCCGCCGAGAAGTCCGGAAAGGATTTTGGCAATGCAAGAGAGGCCAGGAATATGCTCGACAGCGTTCTCGGGAACATCGGCACGAGGGTCAACGCCCTTCCGGACGATCAGATCACCAAGGACAGCTTCTTTACAATCCAACCGGAGGACATTCCGTTCAAGGAGCCGAAAGTCGCCTCGGAGGAGGAATGTCTGGCGGAACTCGACTCACTCATCGGACTTGAGAGCGTGAAGAACGAAATCCGCTCTATGCTCAACGAGATGAGACAGAGGAAGATGGACAGTGAGATTTCCGGTGGGCAATTCACGTCCATCGTTCCGGACCACTATCTGTTCCTTGGCAATCCAGGAACCGGAAAGACCACGGTGGCAAGGCTTATGGGTAGGATCCTGTACTCTCTCGGGGTCATCACAAGGCCGGATGTGATCGAGGTCTCCCGTGCGGATCTGGTGGCCAGTTTTGTTGGCCAGACAGCCCCTAAGACCAGAGAGGTCATTGACAGGGCGATGGGAGGAATCCTGTTCATCGACGAGGCATATTCATTGATCCAAGGGCACAACGACAGTTTCGGCAACGAGTGCGTGACCGAGCTGCTGAAACTTCTGGAGGACCGCAAAGGCAAGTTCGTGTGCATCGCCGCCGGCTACACGAGGGAAATGACCCAGTTCCTGGATTCCAATTCCGGACTTAAATCCCGTTTCACGAAGGCCATCACTTTCGAGGATTACAAGCCGGAGGAGTTGATGGACATATTCAGACTCTATTGCCGCAAGGAAGGATATTACATTGAACCTGAAGCCGAAGCCATCCTGAAAGAGCGTTTCATAGATATGTACGACAACCGCGCGTTCGACTTCGGCAATGGGCGGGATGTGAGGAATATGTTCGGAAAAGTCAAGTCAGCGGTGGCCGGCCGGGCATATTCAAAAATGAGGGAACTCATCGCGGAAGGCGCTGACAGACAGGCCGCTTACGAGGGTTCCAAACCAAAGACAATAACAAAGGAGGATCTGCTATGAAATGTCCGTTCTGCCAAGGTGTGATCGATGACGACAGCCGTTACTGTGATCTCTGCGGGAAGCATCTGATGTTCTGCCCGGAGTGCAGACAACCCAAGAAAGGGACTTCCTGCCCTCGCTGCGGGGAGTTGCTCATCAGTGCGGAGGAGTTCTTCATATTCGATACCCTGCTGACACTCAAAGGGGAAGATATGACGCTCCAAGTCAAGGAAGGCGAGTTCGGACGGAGCGGAGGGATATTCCCGGAACTCGGAAGTTGTAAATTTGTCTCCGGGCATCACGGAAAGATCGCTTTCAAGGATGGCGAGTGGAAGATCTGCGACTTGGGTTCGACCAACGGCACGGCCATAGACGGAGTGAAGTTGGAGAAAGACAAATGGTACACCCTCCGAAAGGGTCAGAAACTTAAGATAGCCACATTAAAATTCACAGTTGAATAGCCTATGAAACTAAGAATCAGCTGCGTCTCGGATGTCGGATGCGTACGGGACAACAACGAGGATATGGCATCCGTCGGAATGTACCTGATCAGGGACAATTCTCTGAATATAGAAAAGGAAGTCACTGAAAATGAGGCCTTCTGCCTGCTCGTCTCGGACGGAATGGGCGGCCACGAGAGCGGTGAATATGCCAGCCAGTTCACTCTGGAGACATTGCGGGCCTACCTGCTGGACAAGTCTCTGGAGCATCACAATCCTATCTTTGAGTTGAAACTGAAGATCGAAAATATAAGTGCCAATCTCAACGCCAAGGCCAGCGAGCGGCATCAAGGCAAGGCGATGGGCTGCACGTTGACTGGAATCGTATGGATGCAGGGAAAGACTCTGCTTGTGAACATCGGTGACAGCCGGACGTACCGCCTCAGAGACGGAATGCTGAGGCAACTGACCTCAGACCAGACACTTCACGAAAGGGATATGGTTCCGCTTCCCGCCGGCAAGGCTCTGTACAACTGCATCGGTGCTGGCTGCGAAACAGAGGCTTACATTCAGGACATCACCGACCGGCTGATGGAATCGGACAGGATTCTGGTCTGCTCTGACGGGCTTTCGGATATGCTGGAGGATGATGCGATCGAACGGCTGTTGGCATCCGGATCACCGGAGGAAAGCTGCGCGGCCCTGATAGACGCCGCGAAACGGAACGGCGGAGTGGACAACGTCACGGCCATTGTGGCTGATGTATCATAGGCAAATTCACAGGCTACAATCCGACAGCCCTTGTTCAATAGGATTATTCATTAGAAATCAAATATTTACAGCAATATGGCAATAAGTTTGAAACCCAGAAAGACGGAATCCAACCTTTTCTGCTGCAGCAAATGGTGGGGTAACCCTGATCTGCCGCCACAGGCGGAGTACCCGATGATGAAGATCACGGAAGAGGACGGAACGGAGTCTGAATATCCCCTCACTTTCATCTGTCAGATCGATTGCGAGGACATCGCGCCTTTCGACAAGGAGGGGCTTCTTCCACACGAGGGAATGCTCTATTTCTTCGCGGCGATCGATGAGTTCATCGGTTACGACTCCCCGGAGCATTTTCCGCTCGGTCGCTGGCCGAAGAAGGCAGTCAAGGTCAAGTACGCCAAGCAGATAAATATGGAGACCTTCAATTCGTGCATCCTTGTGGACGATGACGATCAGGAGCTCGCCGAGCCGGCTATGGCCATCGACTTCGCCGAGTGCGAGGACAATGCCGACGGCTTCAAGCTTCTCGGCCGTCCTTACTTCGAGGAGATCCGCGAGGAGTTCCCGGATGCCGTCAACCTTCTCCAACTCGATGAGGATGACGACCTTGAGATGCGTTTTTACGACTCCGGCAACTTCAACATCCTGATTTCCGCCTCTGATCTCGGTTTCCAGAACTGGAGCCACGCCTTCGGCTTCCTGCATTCGCTGTAATCCTAAGGCAAGTTATAGTGGAGGAGTTCAGAGGTATTACCCTTCCCGAATTTTTCACGTTACAAAAATTGCGGGAAGGGTAATACCTCTGAACTTGCGTCTTCAATTATGTAGTTGAACTTGTAATGCATTGCGCTTGTGATTGCTTGGCTGCTGAGCTTGTCGAAGCATCGAAGCAATGTCGGTTCACTTCAACAGGCTCAGCGACCGACTTGACCGCACATCAATAAACTCAGCGACTGGAGTTAACGAATTGGCGGTAAGCGGAAAAACGGGCAGTGAGGGCTTCTTCCTGGATGGAAAGGCCTGGCTTGAATATACTGAAGTCACCGGTCTTGGAGGTCGGGGACCAGTTGCCGACGATCTCGCCGTCAAGGGCGATTA
>CAVCRL010000226.1:0-4150 GCA_963604455.1 Lachnospiraceae bacterium
ACATATATTATTAATTAATTGTTAAATAGCAATTTACAAAAAGAGTTTATTCGCTCTCTTGAGAAGCCTACGCCTTGCAGGATAAGATTCTGATGTCATCGAATCCGTCAATTGTGCCTTTACGTCTGGATCATCAATTTTATTTATAACATCGTTCAGATTGGCATTGAGTTCATCATTCTTCTTGGTCAAGAACGATATGATTTCCGGTTTCGACACCATATCAGCCTCTTGGAACACAGCAGCGGCGAATTTAGGCTCTTTGTCTATCGCCTCATCCAGATATTTCTTTGATTCGTCAAAGCAAGATTTATGAGAATAGTATTTAGCCAAATTGTAAGTATGTTCGGGTGTAGGGTCAAGTTCGTACGCCTTTTGCTGATACTTAACCGCTGAATCCAAATCTTCTATTACATACGACGCGAATGCCGCATTATCATACGAATCTGAAGAAAAAGTACGTATGGAATCATTCTCCGATCCAAGAAATGCACCCCTATTCGTAGGACTTATCATCAGTTTTGCTAACTTGGCATATTCAGGGTCTGTCCCAATGGTGGCATACTTTGCCGCTCTCGAAAAATAGGCTTGTGCCTTTGCCGGATCCAAGCATCTCTCCACATACAGATATATGCTTGCTATTCTATAAAGGACAAAAGGATCCTGCTTCCGCAAAGACTCGGCCTTCAGGAATTCTTCCAAAGCATCATCATATAGTTCAGGATTCTTGGATGCGCTTTGAAAAAGTTTTAGCCCCATATTGATTGACTGCCACCTTTCCTTTTCGGAATCAGGAAGTTTTAGCAAGTCCACAATGTTCGCCAAGAGCATATTGGTGACTTTCTGCTGCTCCACAACAATCGCGGCTCGCCTGTTTAAAACAGAGAGTTCTTCTTGAACATCTCCGAGTCCTTGACAGATAGCATTAGCGGCTGTTTGGATTGAGCCTACTATCTGATCCGTACTTCGCTCTATCGTTTGGCCTATATGGTCGGCCACATCATATATCGTTTGGCCAATATGGTCAGCCGCATCGTTTATCGTTTGGCCAATATGATCAGCCGCATCGTTTATTGATGTGGCTAATGTGTTTGTCTGCGAGCGAATAGCATCAGAAATTAGCCCTGCACCATATTCGATTTTTGATCTATCCGCTAAATAACTCCTATAACGCTCGACTGTATCACCTGGATAGGCATCCAAATGACGTTCATCATAACTAAATGAAAGGTTACTCATATTTATCAATTCTTTAGGCAGTTATACAACAGTTGGTTAACAATCGTTATTTATAACAAGTGTTTTAAACAAGACCTGAATCCACTTGTAATTATCTAAACGCTGTGCGATATTGTATAAATTAGTAATATAGTCTATGATCCATTTTTTCATCTAAATCAGTTATTGCAAGAGCTTTTTTAAGTCTCTCTATTTCTTCTTCTGGTAGACCTTTTTTAGGACAATCGAGAAAAAAACTATATATACCTAACCCAATAAAAATATATAACGAAAGTGCCATAACAATGCCTAAGCCCTGTGGAACTCCATCAAAATCCGGATACAACACGTACACAAATACATAAAAAACAAAAAGAAACAACAACCACCTATTTACAGTTCTTTTTCTTTGCCTCCGTTTTATGTCTTTTAAATATGACAAATATGGCTCTTGGCAATATTCAATTTCTCTCAAAAACGAATGCTTTTTACCCTTCTTTTTACAATAATCTGATAAAGCTGCTACGGACGGAATGCTATAAGGGGACTCAATCAGTGTTTTTAGAAAAGAAAAATCATTAAAATTCAATTTCTGTATAGCCATCAACAACGAAGTAAGTTCCGCCTTTTCAGACCGTTTGACTTCCCTTTCTTGCTCCTGTCTGATCCTTTCTTGTTCCTGCCTAATCCTTCTTTGTTCCTTTTCTTGCTCCTGTCTGATTCTTTCTTTCTCCTGCCTGATTTCGTCTTGCTTTCTCTTCGCCTCTAATGCAGCTTTTCTCTTCTCCGAGCACACTAAGAGAATGTCGTACAACGAGTCTATTTTATCGTCACTCAAGTGAACATTCCCGATAACCAATCGATACCAATCCAATAAGGAACAACCATAATGAGATATCTTTCTATCCGCAGAATCCAAAAGCTTAATGCGTACTTTGGTACCAATAGTAAAAACCTGGCTGGCAATTTCTTCGGATATTCTGAATAAGATATCTATGCGGTATTTATTAGAAACTGGAATAATACTAATAACATGACCATCAAAACAATATCGTTCATTGTCAGGCGCAAGGAATATAAGTCTTCCAAAATGGCTACTGACGCCATCTCTACTCTTAGAATATATAGTAAAAACCAATTCACAGATTATTTTACCATTTTCATCTAGATTATAACGAAAATTAACTGGCAACTTATTCCCGTCAAAAATATCGCTACTGTAATGGCAACTGTACGCATTATCATCAAGACCAATAACACTATCACCAAATTCATCAGTTTTTTCAACTTCGTACTGACAAAATTCAGAGTGAAAGAAATCTATCAAAAATTTCTTCTCTTCTTCAATTGATAATAACTTATTCATACTAAATTCTTATTAGCTATCAGCAAGCATCAGTGACAACTGGTATAAAACGTAACAAATATAATGATAAATCCTATTCATTGCTTATGTCCGTCACTATTATTTCATTATAAAATGTCACCATCGCATTGGATGGTGTTCTTCTCAAAAACGAGGACTATGCCTTACAGCACAGTCAGTTTCGCAAGTCTTATGGCCAAGGTCTTGCGGCCTCCCGGAGCCGAAATATCTGTAAAAGGAGGCGAACTTTCCGACAGCGCCGGTTGGCTCCGAGGTGGAAGGCCTCTCAAGAATGGCAAAATACACCGCTCTGTACATATTCCTGAACTCCTCTTCCTCAAGGATGTCGCTGAATATTCCGGCGACCTTGGAAGGATTAAGGTTGAACGCTCCGCAACCGAAGGCCCCAAGAACAAGAGAGTCGTGCCCATTGTCAAGACCGATTCTATAGATTGTCCTGACCTTTTCCTTCATTATCTCAAGACCTTCCGGAGTAAAGCCTCCTCCAACGCTCTTATATTCAAGATTTTTACCGTGTTTCTCATTAAAGTCCAGCGCTGCGACAGAGATGATCCCTACCTTGAAAGGATCTTCGAGCAGGCGAAACCAATCATCTGTCTGACGGAAAACCGTGACTTCCGGCGAATATATTCCTCCATTCCTGATATCCATCGGATAGGCACTATCTACAAACCGGACATTCACAAGTTCAGCGGATTTCTTGTCGTAGTACTGGTACAAAGACCTTGAAAGTGTACTTGCCCTGCAAAGGCTCTCCTCCTGAGCCTTGGATCCCCTCGTCAACATTCCACAGGCACTGTAAGCGTCAGCCAGATTCAGGACCGCCGGATTCATTCCCTCAGAAACAAGTTTTCTGGCGACATCAAAACTATCAGCGTTCATCACTCCGGTTTTCGTTCCCACATCCTCAACCTTCCTTCCCTCAACCTTGAATGGCTTTGAATATACCTTCGTCCCGACCAGCATCGGGTCATCCACCGGAATCTCCACAACCTTACCCGAATCAGTCACATACCCGCCATCGTGAAAGATCGCGCAGTTGTTCTTGAACACATCTATGCGGCCCCCCTTGCTCGCCCAACTTCCCTTCGAAGCCTTGGCCTCAGCCTCAGATTTGTTCCATCCAATCATTTTATGAATATATTAACAGGTTATTCCCCAACATAACAATATTCCACTTCGCAAATAGACAATTAACTTCCGCTCAATATCTTATCACGATAATAAGGAGATTGCCCATCTAAGTCAACCAACACAACCACACGAAAAAAGCATCTCAATTAGAATATGTGTTCCTTCCCTTAAGCTGTCGCAAGTTTAGCAGGAAATATTCAAACTTCCAAAAATATTTCCGAAACGCCTTTGCATCACGAGGGCAGCAAAAAGCAATGGAAATACCGGTGCTGAATGAGGACGGTAGAAAGGAAGGTGCGTAGAATAAGAGCTTTGGCGAAAATATGACAAGGCTTTTATTGTCGCCCATAACCGGAATGCCCCAACAAAGAATGTCCACCGAAACGGCCTTTTACCGGAGAAACTTTGTAA
>CAVCRL010000227.1:0-4148 GCA_963604455.1 Lachnospiraceae bacterium
TAAACCAATCCACGTTGAAGAACTTCAGCAGCGCGCTCACGACACCCATCAACGCTCCACCGGCGATGAAACCAGAAGCGATCAGCGTACCCTTGTTCAGACGAGCCTCGTTCAGAGCCTTGTCCTTCGAGCGTGTGCTAACGTACCAGGAGATCGCGCCACCGATCAGCAACGGCAGGTTCAGATCGATAGGAATGAACATCCCAAGCGCGAAAGCCAATGCCGGTATCTTGAAGAAAGTCAATATGATGGCAAGCACGGCACCGATTCCGTAAAGCAGCCACGGAGCGCCGCCGCCGTTCATCATCGGCTGGATCACGGCCGCCATCGCGTTGGCCTGAGGAGCCACGAGAGCCTGGTCGCCGACGAATCCGTAGGTCTTGTTCAGCACGAGCATCACGCCGCAGACAGTCGCAGCGGCCACAGCCACTCCCACGAACTTCCAGCCTTCCTGCTTTTTAGGCGTGCTGCCGATCCAGTAACCGATCTTGAGGTCGGTGATGAACGAGCCAGCGACCGAAAGCGCCGTGCAGACAACTCCACCGATGATCAGGGCCGCAGCCATACCGGCGTTGCCCTTAAGTCCCACAGCCACAAGAATAAGCGCGGCGATGATCAGCGTCATCAGCGTCATTCCGCTCACCGGGTTTGTACCCACGATGGCGATGGCGTTGGCCGCCACGGTAGTGAACAGAAACGAGATGATCGCCACGATCAGCAGCCCGACAACCGCCTGCCAGATGTTGTTCACAACCCCACCGAACGCGAAGAAAGCAAACACCGCCAACAGCGTCAGCACAATGCCGAACACAATGGTTTTCATAGGAATATCTTCCTGCGTCCTCTCGGTGTTCTCGACTTTTCCACCCTTCTTGCCGAACTCGCCGACAGCCAACCCCACAGCCGACTTGATCACACCGAACGACTTGATGATGCCGATGATTCCGGCGGTAGCGATGCCACCGATGCCGATGTGTCTCGCATAATCCTTGAATATCTGGTCTGGGCTCATCTCCCCGATTGTCATTGTCACTCCGGTGTTCATCAGGTCAATCACCTGTCCGCCCCAGATGAGGTTCATCAGCGGGATGATCACCAGCCACACCAGGAAACTGCCGCAGCAGATGATGAAGGCATATTTCAGACCCACGATGTAGCCGAGACCCAGCACGGCGGCTCCGGTGTTCAGTTTCAGAACGACCTTCGCCTTGTCAGCGATAGTCTGTCCGAATCCCATCACAGTCGTGCTGACCGTGTCAGCCCACGCTCCGAAAGTGCTGACAATGAAGTCGTAAAGACCTCCGATGAGACCGCTCACCAGAAGCGTTCCCGCTCCCTTGCCGCCGCCTTCGCCGCTCACAAGAATCTGTGTCGTGGCCGTTGCCTCAGGGAAAGGATATTTTCCGTGCATCTCTTTCACGAAATATTTCCGGAAAGGGATGAGGAACAATATTCCTAGAACGCCGCCGAGCAGCGACGAGAGGAACATCTGCATAAAGTTGACGTCAACTCCAAGGATGTAGATGGCAGGAAGTGTGAATATCGCGCCCGCCACCACGGCTCCAGAGCACCCTCCAATCGATTGGATGATGACGTTCTGTCCCAGGCCTTCCTTCTTGCCGAGGGCGCTTGTCAGACCCACCGCGATGATCGCGATCGGGATCGCCGCCTCGAACACCTGTCCCACGCGCAGCCCCAGATAGGCCGCCGCCGCGGAGAAGATGACCACCATCAGTAATCCAAGGGTCACTGAATATGGCGTAACTTCCGCCCATTTCCTTTCCGCCCCCAAGAGCGGCTTGTACTCCTCGCCCGGTGCCAGCTCCCTCTGAGCGTTCTCCGGTAAAGCATTTCTCTTTTCTTCCATTGATCGTTATTTTGTTTTCATTTCTTTCTTGTCATTCCGTCCGGCCCTTCGGCAAGTTCAGGGTCCGGTTCGGTCGCTGAGCTTGTCGAAGCGCACCGACAAAAAACAAATATACTATATTAAGGTGAAAATCCCCACTCATCGAAAATTTTTATGAAAAAATGTCAAAAAAAATTTGGAGGTAAAGAAAAAGTGCGTATCTTTGCAGCCCGTTTCGGAAGAAGCGGTACAAAAACAAGTTCATTGACAATACTGAGAGATTACAACGAGGTAAGTGAAAAGATAAAAGATTAGCCGAAATAGAGATAGAATAGGTTGATACAATTTCACAACAACGAAAGATTCACAGAGGAAGAGAAGTCAGAGCGCACGGAGGATGCCTTGGCTTCGGCAGGCGAAGAAGGACGCGGTAAGCTGCGAAAAGGTCCGGGGACCCGCAAACAGGGATTGATCCGGACGTTTCCGAATGGGGCAACCCGCTCGGCTGAAGGCCGAGCACCGACGTAAAGTCGGGGCGAACCCGGGGAACTGAAACATCTTAGTACCCGGAGGAGGAGAAAGAAAGAGTCGATTCCCTTAGTAGTGGCGATCGAAGAGGGAAGAGCCTAAACCGGAGTGTTCACGGACATTCCGGGGTTGTAGGACCGGAGATATGGACTGCCTCACGAACCGGAATTTTCTGGAAAGTGAAGGCGCAGAGGGTGACACCCCCGTACGGGTAAAGCGGGGCAGTCCTATCCGGCACCTGAGTAGGGCGGGGCACGTGGAATCCTGTCCGAACCCGCGGGGACCATCCCGCAAGGCTAAAGACTGCCGAAGACCGATAGTGTACCAGTACCGTGAGGGAAAGGTGGGAAGCACCCCGGGAAGGGGAGTGAAATAGAACCTGAAACCGTGCGCTTGCAAGCGGTCGGAGCACCGGGGACGGTGTGACGGCGTGCCTTTTGCATAATGAGCCTACGAGTTGCTTCAAGCCGGCGAGGCTAAGCCCTTCAGGGGCGGAGCCGCAGCGAGAGCGAGTCTGAACAGGGCGTTCAGTCGGTTTGAGCAGACGCGAAACCTAGTGATCTACCCTTGTCCAGGGTGAAGGGGCCGTAACAGGCTCTGGAGGCCCGAACCAGTTTCCGTTGAAAAGGGCTTGGATGAGATGAGGGTAGGAGTGAAAGGCCAATCAAACTGGGAGATAGCTCGTACTCCCCGAAATGTCTTTAGGGACAGCCTCGTCGGTTTCCTTCATGAGGTAGAGCTACCGATTGGAAGCGAGGGCTTCGCCGCCTATCAATTCCAGACGAACTCCGAATGCGCTGAGGTTATATGACGGGAGTGAGTCGTCGGGTGCTAATATCCGGCGGCGAGAGGGTAAGAGCCCAGACCTCCGGCCAAGGCCCCCAAGAACGGTCTAAGTTGAGACAGAACGAAGTGGCACCGCAGAGACAGCCAGGATGTTAGCTTGGAAGCAGCTATTCATTCAAAGAGTGCGTAACAGCTCACTGGTCGAGCGGAGCCGCGTGGATGATGATCGGGCATCAAGACCGTCGCCGAAGCCGAGGACGGCATGCTGAAGTATGTCGTGGTAGGGGAGCATTCCGGTCGGCGCCGAAGGGAAGTCGCGAGGCTTCCTGGAGCGTCCGGAAAAGAAAATGTAGGCATGAGTAACGACAAGGGGCGTGGAAACGCCCCCGCCGAAAACCCAAGGTTTCCGGGGCCACGCTAAACGGCCCCGGGTGAGCCGGGAGCTAACGCTAAGCCGAAAGGTGACGCGGATGCGCAAGCGGTTAATATTCCGCTGCCGGCCCGTCGGGCGATGTCGCGACCGAGAAGTGAAACCTCCGCGCGGAGACGGAATTCCGCGTTGAAGGCCGTAGGGGAGACCTGAAAGCCGACAGTACGGCGAGCCTCCGGGCGAGCCGACAGCGAGGGTAACCATGCTCGCGAGAAAAGCGACTGAGCGTTAAGAGACGGGCCGCCCGTACCGTAAACCGACACAGGTGGGTGGGGAGAGTATCCCAAGGCGCTCGAGTGAGTCACGGCCAAGGAACTAGGCAAATTGACCCCGTAACTTCGGGATAAGGGGTCCCACAGAGATGTGGGCGCAGAGAAATGGCCCAGGCGACTGTTTACCAAAAACATATGGCTATGCGAAATCGTTAAGATGACGAATATGGCCTGACACCTGCCCGGTGCCGGAAGGTTAAGAGGGGGGGTCACCGCAAGGGAAGCCCTGAATTGAAGCCCCGGTAAACGGCGGCCGTAACTATAACGGTCCTAAGGTAGCGAAATT
>CAVCRL010000228.1:0-4142 GCA_963604455.1 Lachnospiraceae bacterium
AAAGTAAACAACATTGTATGAAAGGACATCCTAAAGGACTGATTTCAGCGGCGCTGAGCAACATGGGCGAGCGCTTCGGGTACTACATCATGAATGCGGTTCTCACACTCTTCCTTTGCTCGAAGTTCGGGCTGAGTGACGAGACGGGAGGACTCATCTACTCATTCTTCTATGCTGGAATATACATTCTCAGCCTTGTGGGAGGTATCATCGCCGACCGCACGCAGAACTACAAGGGGACCATCCAGAAAGGTCTCATCATCATGGCGCTGGGCTATGTGGTTCTCTCCGTTCCGATCCTCGCAACTCCTGAGAACAAGGCGTGGCTGCTGCCGCTGACCTGCTTCGCTCTCTTCCTGATCGCGTTCGGTAACGGTCTGTTCAAGGGCAACCTCCAGGCGATCGTCGGACAGATGTACGACAACTTCGAGGCCGAGGCGGCAAAGCAGGGACCTGAGGCTCTCAAGGAGGCTCAAGGAAAGCGCGACTCCGGTTTCCAGATCTTCTACGTGTTCATCAACATCGGAGGCCTTGTGGCTCCGTTCGTGGCTCCGCTTCTGAGAAGCTGGTGGCTGAAAGTCAACGGATTCATCTACAATTCACAGCTCCCGAGACTCTGCCACGAGTTCATCAACAACGGAACCGCCTCACAGAACTTCCTCGACGAGGCTGCGAAGGCCGGAGCCGATCCTGCTGTCCTTGCACAGGGCGGCGAGGCCATCGGACAGTTCTGCACAAGCTATCTGGACGTGTTCAATGCCGGAATCCACTACTCGTTCATCGCATCGGTTGTGGCTATGATGATCTCTCTTGTGATATTCATTGTCAACAAGAAGAAGTTCCCTACCCCGGCCAAGAAGGCGGCTTCCACCAACGCCGGCTACACCGCTGAGGAGAAGGCAACTATGGCAAAGGAGATCAAGCAGAGAATGTACGCCCTGTTCGCCGTTCTCGGCGTGGTGATCTTCTTCTGGCTCGCGTTCCACCAGAACGGACAGTCCCTCTCGCTCTTCGCGCGTGACTTCGTCAACACTGACAAGATCGCTCCGGAAATATGGCAGGCGGTTAATCCGTTCTTCGTGATCGTGCTTACCCCGATCATTATGTGGATCTTCGGTGCCCTCGGAAAGAGAGGCAAGCAGATCTCGACCCCTCGCAAGATCGCCTACGGAATGGGAATCGCGGCGACAGCCTATCTGTTCCTCGCGATATTCTCAGGCGTTATGGGTTATCCTTCAGCCACCGCTTTCAGAGGTATGGATGTAGCGCAGCAAGCAACTATGAAGGCCGGACCTTGGGTTCTTATCGCGACCTATTTCTTCCTCACCGTGGCCGAGCTCTTCATCTCCCCTCTCGGACTCTCGTTCGTGTCAAAGGTGGCTCCTAAGCATCTGCTCGGACTCTGTCAGGGACTCTGGCTCGGCGCGACCGCCGTCGGCAACCTCTTCTTGTGGATCGGACCTCTGATGTACAACAAGATGCCTCTGTGGGCTTGCTGGAGCGTGTTCCTCTGTATGTGTCTCGTCGCTATGGGCGTGATGCTGGGAATGGTCAAGTGGCTTGAGAAAGTAACCAAGTAAAACAGGAATATGTTCAAAAACCAACCGAAAGGTTTATTCGCGCTCTCCCTTGCCAACACGGGAGAGCGTTTCGGCTACTACACGATGCTGGCCATCTTTATGCTGTTCCTCCAGGCCAAGTTCGGATGGGAGCAGTCAACGGCCAGCCAGGTATATTCAATCTTCCTTGCGGCGGTTTATTTTATGCCGGTCGTGGGAGGATGGCTCGCGGACAAGATCGGATTCGGGAAATGCGTCGTGACGGGCATCTGCGTGATGTTCATCGGCTATCTGGTCCTTGCGGTTCCTACCGCTGCCAACGGATTTGGAGTCGCCGTGATGCTCGCGGCCCTGCTGCTCATCGCTGTCGGAACGGGTCTGTTCAAGGGCAATCTTCAGGTTCTGGTCGGCAACCTTTACGATGATCCGCGCTATGCGGCCAAACGGGACAGCGCGTTCAGCCTGTTCTATATGGCCATCAACATCGGCTCGATGTTCGCTCCTGCCGCCGCAACCGCCATCACCAACAAGTTCTTGGCAAAGGCGGGGCTCATCTACAAGGCCGCGATCCCGGCATTGGCTCACCAGCAGATGGCCGGGACAATCACTCCGGAGGGAGCCGAGCAGCTGAATGGGCTTATGGCGATGATGCCGGACGCAAGCGTGGCCGGAATGGGACTCGACCAGTTCTGTCCGTACTACATCGACAAACTTTCGGCTTCTTACAATATGGGATTCGCGGTGGCGTGCATCTCACTTGTGGTCTCGATAGCGATCTATTTCGCGACAAAGAGCTGGTTCAAGCACGCTGACGTCAACGCCAAGCAGGCAAAGGCATCCGGCAGCAACTATGTGGAACTCACTCCGAAACAGACCAAAGAGCGTATCGTGGCCCTGTGCCTCGTGTTCGCCGTTGTGATCTTCTTCTGGATGGCGTTCCACCAGAACGGGCAGTCGCTGACCTGGTTCGCCCGCGACTACACACAAAGCACGGCCGAAGGCTGGAGCAGGATCGGATTCAACATCTGGGCGCTGGCTCTCATCGCAACCTCAGTCTATACCCTTTTCGGAATATTCCAGTCTGAGAAGACTTCCGGCAAGGTAGGCTGCGGAGTAGTGACGGCCGTCCTTTGGTGCGGAGCGTATGCGATATTCAGAGGCCTTCCTAACCCTCTGGAGATCCAGCCTCAGCTCTTCCAGCAGTTCAATCCGTTCTTCGTGGTAGCCCTCACACCTGTGTCTATGGCCATATTCAGTGCCCTTGCTGCGAAGAAGACCGCCAAGCATCCTGAGGGAATGGAGCCTTCCGCTCCGAAGAAGATCGGAATCGGAATGCTCGTCGCGGCTTGCGGTTATCTGGTGATGATCCTCGCCTCCGTGGGACAGCCTTCACCGGCGGCGCTCAACGGGACAGTGGCACCGGATCCGGTCATACCAACCTATCTGATAGGAACTTACCTTATTCTAACATTCGCCGAGCTGCTGCTCAGCCCGATGGGAATCTCGTTCGTGTCAAAGGTTGCGCCTCCTAAGTACAAAGGCCTTATGATGGGTCTGTGGTTCGCGGCGACCGCTGTCGGCAACTACCTCAGTTCCATCCCAGGTCTGCTTTGGAAAAAGGTTTCCCTAACTGCCAACTGGAGTATTCTGATGGGGCTTTGCATCGCCGCCGGTGTGGTGATGTTCGCGCTTCTTAAGAAACTGGAGGCGGCGACGAAAGATTAATGAATATTATGACAGAAGAGACAAGACAAACTTTGATCCTGTGGGCTGAGACCTACAACGACCCTCAGTACTTTCAGGAAGATCCGATAGCTTTCCCGACCTTGTTCGCACAGCGTTTCAAGGCCGGGAAACGCTCATTGGCGGACGTGGAGATCGCGGCGGTCTTCGCGGCGCATTTCGCATGGGGGCGCAGGGCGATGATCATCAGGGACTGCGGCAGGTTGTTCGAGGAAATGGACTGGAAGCCTTATGAATATGTGATGCGCGGCAAGTGGAGGGACGACGACACCAGCATCCACCGCACGATCAAATGGAGCGAGGTGGCGGGAATATGCTCCCGTCTGAAAAGCGCCTACGAGGCAAGCCCATCCCTCGAATCACTGTCCCAAGACGAGTTCAGAACGAATATCTTCGGACAGAAATCAGACCTTAAGGCTCCTAACAAGAAGATCAATATGATGAGGCGGTGGATGGTCAGGAACGATTGCAAGGTGGATCTGGGAATATGGAAGGACACGGATCCTGCCGAACTTCTCATCCCGTTGGACGTGCACGTCTATGACGAGGCGACCGCATTGGAGCTCACGGCCAGAAAGCAGAAGGACATCACGACAGTGCGGGAAATCACCGACTGCTTCGCGGACATATTCCCTGGCGATCCTTGCAAGGGGGACTTCTCCCTCTTCGGCTACGGTGTGACGCATCCGAAGCCGGCCAAAACAAAATAGCGAATATATTCGTATAATAATAAATGTGGCCGACAGTTTGCTATATTCGCAAATGATTGTCCACCTTTTGGGATTGATATATGCCAAGACTTTTCATCATAGCCGGTTGCAACGGTTCCGGGAAGACCAC
>CAVCRL010000229.1:0-4115 GCA_963604455.1 Lachnospiraceae bacterium
CGGCTTCGGCGCAGAGTGCCGGGGATGATCCGGTGGCTGATTCAAAGGCGGTTGTCGTTTCGGGCAACGCAAGGTTCACGGTGCTGGAGAGCCGGCTGGTGCGAATGGAGTGGGCCGCTGACGGAAAGTTCGAGGACAGGGCCACCCTTGGGGTTGTCAACAGGAAGCTGCCGGTCCCGGCATATACTGCTAAAAAATCAGGTAAGAAACTGACTCTCAAAACCTCGGATCTGACCCTGACATATTCAGGAAACGGGAAATTCGATGAGAACAATCTGAAGGTGACGTTCCGTATGGCGGACCCGGCCTCTAAGAAAGGTGTCAGGACAGTGACTTGGCATCCGGGAATGGATGACAGCGGCAACCTGCTTGGCACCACGAGGACGCTGGACAAATGTGATGGTGTCACAACCAAGGAACCGTATGACAAAGGAGTCGTCTCGCGTGACGGATGGGCGATCATCGACGAGTCTGACAGGCAGGTGTTCGTGCCGGTCGATTCCGATTGGAAATATTGGGTCGCCGACCGTGACTCGACTGACCGTCAGGACCTTTACCTGTTCGCGTACGGTCACGACTACAAAGCCGCCGTCTCCGATTTCACCAAGATCGGAGGACGCATCCCTATGCCGCCGAAATATGCCCTCGGCTACTGGTGGTGCCGTTTTTGGCAATATTCAGACTTCGAGTTCGTGGGGCTGGGAAAGGAGATTCGCTCGCTGGACATCCCGATCGATGTGATGGTTCTGGATATGGATTGGCACGAGACCTGGTCGCTGAGGAGGTACAAGGCTCCAAAGGACGAGTTTGACCAGAGGATCGGCTGGACTGGCTACACCTGGCAGAAGAAACTTTTCCCTAATCCGGCCAACTGCCTGCAGGATCTTCACAATCTTGGGCTTAAAACCACTCTGAACCTCCACCCTGCCTCGGGAATCCAACCTTACGAGGAACCTTACGACCGCTTCGTGAAGGACTATCTTTCAAGAACTGATGAATATGATGGCCCTAAGGGCTACATCAATCCGGACGGAAGCAAGGCCCCGGTGCCGTTCAGAATGGACGACCAGAACTGGGCGAACGCTTATTTCAATTCCGTTATCCGCCCGTTCGAACGTCAGGGAGTCGATTTCTGGTGGCTCGACTGGCAGCAATGGAAGTTCAGCAAGTATGTTCCCGGACTCAACAACACATTCTGGCTTAACTATACCTTCTTCAACGATATGGTCCGCCAGTCGGCTGATCAAGGAATATATGCCCGCCGCCCGATGATTTACCATCGCTGGGGAGGCATCGGCAGCCACCGCTACCAGATCGGCTTCTCCGGAGACTGTCTGGCTTCGTGGCAGGTGCTCGGCTATCTGCCATATTTCACATCCACCGCATCCAACGTGGGCTACGGCTATTGGGGACACGACATCGGAGGGCATCTCCAGCCGAAGGGAGTCAAGGAGACGGATCCGGAGCTGTACACCAGATGGCTCCAGTCAGGAGTGTTCACCCCTATATTCAAGACTCATTCGACGAAGGATCTGACGATGGAGAAGCGGTTCTGGGTGTTCCCGGATCATTTTGACGCGATGCGCGCCGCTGTACGGCTCCGTTACGACCTTTCACCGTACATCTACGGTGCCGCACGCGAGGCCTACGACACCGGCATCTCGATGTGCCGTCCGCTTTATTATGAATATCCTGAAGACTCCCGGGCCTACGATTTCACTCAGGAATATCTCTTTGGTAATGACATCCTTGCGACAGTCGTCTGCGAGCCGGCGGATTCCGTGACGGGACTCGCCGAACGTGTGATGTGGTTCCCGGAGGGAAGTGACTGGTACGATGTCGCCACGGGAACGCTTTTCAAAGGAGGTCAGGTGAACATTTTGAGATATACCATCAACGAGAATCCTTATTACATCAAGGCCGGAGCCGTCATTCCGATGGCCTCGGACAAGATCAGATCACTTCAGGAGAAGGACAACACCTTGAAACTCTTTGTGGCTCCGGGCGACGGCGAAAGCACTGCCTCTGTCTATGAGGACGATGGCGCCACACAGGCCTACAGCACTGAATATGCCACCACGAAGGTCACCAAGGTTTCGGATGCGTCATCAGTTAGGATTACTGTCGCTCCTCGGCAGGGAAATTACCGTGGAATCGCCCCTGAACGTCACGTGCAGGTTGTCCTCGCAGGTGTTTTCGCCCCTGAGAAGGTGACTGTGAACGGAGTGGAGGTGCCATATTCCCGCTTCGCCGCCCACGATGCGGAAGTCTCCGGAAAAGATGCGGTGTGGGGCTATGAGGGAGCCGATCTCTCCGCGGTCATATTCCTTCCAGAGACACTTGCCTCCGAGGAACTTGTCATCGAATGCTCGTTTAATGAATATGCCGCCTCGCACCGCGATCTTCTGAGTGGTAAGAAAGGCTTGATGCACAGGATGATGGCCATCACGCCGGAGACAAAACTGGTCTTCGGGAAATATGTCGATGCCTATATGATGCTTCCAGATCCGTTCCTTGCCCTTGCGCAGTGTGCCAGCTTCATTAACGAGGATCCTCAGAACGTAGGTAAATATTTGGAAAAGATTGACACTGCGGCGCTTATCGCTGACTTTGCCAATTATGAGAAGATTCCGGCTGATTTTGTCGCCAAGGTTAAGGCGCAGGTTGGTGTGGAATAGTGATTATGTTTCAAGAATATGGAAGACAACAATAGAAAACTATACCCGTTGAGGTTTGTGGATGAAGGTGCGGATGTGCCTTGGGGACACGTCAGCTATCAGATAGCCGACCTCGGGTTCAAGGATTCGATGATTGATAACGGCTGGTTCGGAGGCAACACTCTGAGCGAACTGATGGGAACCTATCTGGAAAGGGTTGTCGGGGACGATGTGTTCGAGTTCTACGGATTGCAGTTCCCTGTGATGGTGAAGGTTATGGATGTGACCGGTTGGCAGCCTCTTCAGATGAACGCCGCTGATGACATTGCCTCCGAAAGGTACGATTCGTTCGGCAAGACCGCCCTTTGGTACGTTCAGGAGGCCGCTCCGGGATCCGAATTGCTTTTGGGCTTCAATCGGGACATTGATCCGGCTGAGTTTTACGCAAGATGTCAAGACGGGACGGTAAAGGATGTGCTGAACATCGTCAAACCGCGCAAGGGTGAGGCTTTCTTGATCAAGCCGGGAACCGTCTTCGCCGCCGGCCCTGGACTCAAGATTGTCGAGATCGCCGAGAGTTCCGAACTCGTGTTCAATCTCCATAACTGGGGTATTGAACTCCCTGACTCCGAGGAGTTGTTGCTTGAGGAGGCCTTCGATCTGATTGATTTCAAGAAATATGTTCCTGAACCTGTCACTGGAGACAAGCTGGCCGTATGTCCGGAATTTGTCGTGACGAAGCTTGACCTGAAGGACGGAGTTCACATATTCTCTGAGCAGCCAGGCAGTTTCGCTGTCTATTATTGCGCTTCCGGGGAGGTTTCAGTGCAGATTCCGGTCGAGAATGACAAAGGCGCCAAGAGTGTGGAGTCATATTCATTAAAGTCTGGGCATTCGATTCTTGTTCCGTCTGAGGTGAATGATTTCTTCCTCATTCCGGCAGCCCGTGGGACTGTCCTGCTGGAAGCCCTTGTGGAAAAGCGTCTTGTGAAGGATTCGTACACGAATCAGGAAGTCGAACCGAACTCCTTTGTCGAGTCTGGGGCTCCGGATCCCCATATTCGTGAATGGAACAGTTAGGGCATTTAGTATGGCAATCTTTTTCCGCTATGGTTGCAGACTTGCTGATGATGAAAGATTGAATATGGTTGATACAGAAAGAATAGACAAGGTCCTCTGGGCCATCAGAGTGTTCAAGACCCGCACCGAGGCCACGGATGCCTGCAAGGGCGGCAAGGTCAAGATCGGGGGAGTGAACGCCAAGCCTTCCAGAATGTTGAAGGTCGGCGAGATTGTTGAGATACGCAAGGGAGCCGTGCAGTACTCGTACAGAATCAAGCAGCTGACCGACCACCGCCTTGGCGCGAAACTGGTGCCGGATTATGCCGAGAACCTTACCCCGCAATCCGAAATCGACAAACTCAAGGCTCCCGTCGAGACCTTCTTCCTCCGCCGTGA
>CAVCRL010000230.1:0-4108 GCA_963604455.1 Lachnospiraceae bacterium
AAGTGCCGCACAATGCTGAATGACAATAAATTTTATTACTTGCGAAACTTGAGTTGATTATTCCGCGAAATTTGCGTATCTTTGTCGTCTGTCTGCGGAATTCGCGAGACCATTGGCCCGAATGGCGGAATCGGTAGACGCGCTGGACTCAAAATCCAGTGTCCCTTAAAGACGTGCCGGTTCGAGCCCGGCTTTGGGCACAATAAACGAGAGTGACTATGAGTTGTATGCTTCGGTCGCTCTCGGTTGTTATATATTTTTTGCTTGTTTCGAATAAAACTATTAGTTTTGTGAGAGTTATGAAAATATTAAGTCATATTGTTCTTGATCGCGACCCTCTTTGTATGAATACGGGGGGGGGTATAACTCGCTGCAAATCAATAAATAAAACACACTGTTTGACGCACGGATCCTTCCGCGCGTCGCTTTGGCGTGTCTTCTTGTCTCAAAGTTTAACATTAAAATATAGATGAGTAAAATGGAAAAAGTAAAAGAATTGTACAATGCTCCTCAAAGTGAGGAGATTGTGGTTTTCCCTCAGGGGATGATATGCACATCGGGTTCCGGAGAAGGAATGGACCCATCTACGGAGGATTTTTAAAAAAGAGATAAATCTACAAACCACTATTAAAATGAAAAAATTAATTATCCCTGCTGCCATCGCACTGGCGGCAATTACTTCCTGTCAGAACGGGTCTCTTGATGTCCCCGAGGAACAGGGCAGTTTTTCAATCAAAGCAAGGGTCGAAGCTCTCGCGGATACCAAGTCTTCAGTAACGGACGAGGGAGTATTCTCTTGGCTGAAGGGAGACGGCATAGCCGTTTATGACGGGAGTACATTCCTTTCTTATTATGCGCAGGCAGATGGCGCGACTGCTACTTTCGCAGGAGAGGCGTCCACATCCCTGCAGAGCGTAGCCGTTTCTCCTGCAGGCTTAAATCCATCTTACAGCGAGACTACACTCAAGGTCACTCTCCCCGCATCTTATAAATGGGTGGAGAACCAGACGAACGCACCTATGATTTCAGAGTTTGACGATATCTCCAAGGGACTCACTTTCAAGTATCTGGGAGGCATAGTCAAGATTCAGCTTAAAAATGTCCCTGTTAACGCCACAAAGTTTGTCTTTACGACAAGCAAGGACATCACCGGAGAATATGTCATAAGCGAACAGGGCTCTGAGAAGATAATTGCCTCTAAGGGCAATACGACAGAAAACGAAGTTACATTCACTTTTGATGCCGGTTCAGAGGCGAGAGATATGGATTTCTATATCCCTGTCCCTGTAGGAGAGTATACTTTTGCAATGGGTGTTTATCAGAAAGATGGTACCCCTATTCTCACCAAGACAAGTACCAAGACCCACTCTGTTGCGCGAAAGGGTCTTCTTATAATCAATCCTATCTCCATAGGTTCTACGACAGGAGGCGGAGAAAGCAGTAAAGTGACATCAGTCATCCCTTCTTCACACAAAGGGACATTCTATCTTCCTTCCACCACCGATACCGTGGACCTGACTGTAGAGGCCAATACTAATGCGGTCGAAGTGGTTTATGCTTATGGCGGAGATAAGCCTGCCAATGTCAATGTCCTCTGCGCAGGAGACGTCTCAGATCTTACCATTAGCCTGCCGGAAAGCCACGTTGAGTTGAGCGGAACGGCAGAGAACGTCGTAACCATCTCTTCAATTAACTCAAGCACAAGTGCAAGCACCCTTGTTCTTGCCAATACCGTCAAAGTGTCTGATCTTACCATCGCAAAGGGCAGTGCTACTATAGGCTGTGAGGTTGCGAGGGTTACCGTCGCAGCGAGCACCACGACAGGTGACGCCCCTGTAATAGAAGTGACGCAGACAGGTAAGGTTACCGAATCGTTTACCAATAATAATGCTTCGGCGGTCGTAATCGCCGTTAACGGATTAGCCTCAGGCGATCAGGCCGCAGGTGACGGCCAGATCAAGGGGGCGACAGGACAGAATATCTATACTCCCGGAGATTATCTGGTAAAATACCTTGGTGCCAATGGAAAGGCAGTGCTCGATAAAGATCTCGAGGGTGATATCGTCATCGCAAATGGTACGACTCTTACGGTTAATCTTAACGGACATACGATTACCAATGTCAAGGGTGACACTTTTATCGTAGAGAAAGGGGCAAGTCTCACCATTGAAGGCAAAGGTACGGTGGATAACATCACCAACGGCAAGGCCTGCATCTATAATAACGGAACGGTCATTCTCAACGGAGGTACTTACACCAGAAGTGCGGAAGCCAGCACGAGCACATCTTCATCGGGAGGCAACAGCTACTATAATATCCTCAATCACGGTACGATGACCATAGCCGATGGTGTGACGGTCAGCAGCACGGGATCCTTCTCTTCTCTTATCGCCAACGGGTACTATAAATATACCGATTCAAACCCTCGCACAGGATATGTGGAAGGTACTAACGAGGCCAATGCCAGTCTTACCATCAACGGAGGTTCATTCGCAGGCGGCATCAATACCATCAAGAACGATGATGGCGCTACGCTTGTAATCAATGGCGGAACATTTGCCAATACCACACAGGCTTGCGTACAGAACAACCACATCGCCACCATCAACGGCGGTACGTTCAATCCTTCAGGAGCCGTGGCTGTGCAGTCCAGACATTTCAATGACACATATAATCTCGGTAAGACCACCATCAGTGGCGGAACCTTCAACGGATCGCTTGTAACTTATAATGGCGGCACGTTCGAAATCAGCGGCGGAACCTTCAACGGATCGCTTGTGGCTAAAGACGGCACGTTCGAAATCAGCGCCGGTACCTTCAACGGATTGCTTGAGGCTTATAATGGCGGCACGTTCGAAATCAGCGGCGGCACCTTCTACGAATCGGTTGTGGCTTATGAAGGCGGCACGATCAAAATGGGCGGCGGTAACTTCAAAAATGGATGCGTGGCTAAAGGCGGCACGATCCAATATGACATATAACAGTCTCTTAGGATGTAAGCGAATGGGTAGTGGCGGATTACTATGTTGTTGAAAATAGCGGAAATACTCTGTCAAAGAATTTGTGATTTCCGAGGGAAAGACAACGACAGTTTCACAGGATATCGCTGTTTCCTGTGTCAGTGCCGGCAAGAATGCAACGTTGGAACTTGTTAACGGCGCAGTGATTACTGGAACGGGGCAGGAGTCCACTCAGGCAGATGTTCTTATGACAAGTAAAGGTCTTACTCTTAAAGGAAACGGGAAGATAGTATCCAATGTTCCGAGTACAAGAAAGACAAGCGATGTCATCAGAGTCGGAGGCGGTACGCTTAATATCTATGATGGTATAACCCTGGAGGCTGGCAGTGGAAATGAAGCCAACTATGCTATTCGTGTTCTCAGGGGAACCGTCAATATTTATGGAGGATATTTCCATACCTCTAATGAAGGGACGTGTGAACTTATTTATTTGGCATCAGGTTACGCGTCAAGTTTTAAGTGTACTTTGAATATTTCCGGAGGAGTGTTTGACTGCGACGGCGATGCTTCGTATATGATAAACTGTTATGACAGCTATAGTTCTAAATGTACGGTTTCCATCACCGGAGGAATCTTCGTAGGATTCAATCCGGCAGACAACGTCGCCGAAGGTGATCATACCAACTTCTGTGCTGACGGTTATACTACGGAAGAGACCACTTATAATGGAAAGAAGGCTTGGAAGGTGGTTGCGAAATCTGCCGAGTAACAGATGAATTTGCACATAAGCCTTCAGGCGTTGTATACTGACAGATAGGGGATGGCCAAACGGCCATCCCCTATTGTTAAAGTAGTCTACCCTATATTCTACAAGGACTGTATTTCGCTTTCTGATAGGCCTGTGACGCGACAAATGAAATCTACAGGAACACCTTCCTTGAGCATATTGTTCGCCGTCTCGCGCCTGCCTTTAAGTTCGCCTTTTGCTTCACCTTCCGCAAGGGCCTCTTTCCGCGCTTTATTTACTGCAAAAGCTCTCTGGGACAATATATCACGTTCATTCATAAGACTTTTATCGTAAAGTGTTTTCTTCTCCGGTGTAAACGCCGCGATTTCACAAGCCCGGCTCAGAGTCTTGGTGATGGACT
>CAVCRL010000231.1:0-4089 GCA_963604455.1 Lachnospiraceae bacterium
GCATCCCTTACGATCAGGGTATGGCCGCGTTCAACACCGCCCAGATGATGGGAGTTCCGTCCAAGCTGATCGTGTTCCCGGAGGAGAACCACTGGATCCTCCAGCCGCAGAACGCGCTGTTCTGGCACCGCAGCTACTTCGACTGGCTGGATCGCTGGTGTAAGGATTAACCCACAAAAAAAAGGGCGGACTTCAAAAGGTCCGCCTTTTTTCTTATTCCATATTCTATTATTCCATTTTTCCCTGGGCGATGATCACGTGCACCCCGAGGTATTCTAACTTGTGACGCACGGATTCAGGGAATCCTTCGTCGGTGATCAGGATGTCGATGTCCCTGAGCTCGCAGATCTTGCCGAAACCGGTCTTGCCGAACTTGCTTGAATCCGCCAGCAACACAACACTCTTAGCGTGGTTTGCCATCTCCTGAGTAAGCCTGGCCTCGTCCAGAAAGGCCGTGATGACCCCGCTTCCGAAATCCAGGCCGTCGCAACTGAAAAAAAGTTTTGAGCAGTTGATGTTCTTGAGCCCCTCAAGGCAATAACTGTCTCTTGTGGACATCGAATTACGGACGATACTTCCACCTAAAATCACGACCGACACTCCTTCCTTGCAGGCCATCATCGTGGCGACACTGACTGAAGGAGTGACCACATTCAATGTGCCATCCGCCTCCAGATGGTGCGCGAAAGCGTCAATCGTCGAGCCGGAGGTCATCATAATCGAGTCCCCGGGGGTTATAAGCGAGGCCGCCGCCGCTCCGATAATTTTTTTTTTGTCCGCGTTTATGAAAATTTTCTCCATAATGTCCCTGTCCACAATCAGCTTTCTGGCCAACGAGACACGCCCTCTGTTCCGGATAATTTCATAACGCCCCTCCATATCACGGAGATCTTTTCTGATGGTCGCACCCGTGACGTTCATACGTTCAGCCAAGTCTTCCGTGCTTATGGACTCCACGACACCGAGAATGTCCTTGATTTTCTTCTGCCTTTCCTCTACCTTGTTCATAGCAAATTTTCATTACAAAACAAATATGAAAAATATTTCCGACAAATGAAAATTATTTTTCACCTATTTCATTTGCCGTAAAAACTTTTTACTTTTGCGATGAACATAATGATAATATTACTATAAACTGTACATATAAAAATGGCAAAAACAATCACAATCATCGGAGCCGGAATGATGGGCTCCGCCCTTGCGTTCCCGGCAAGAGAGAACGGGAACATCGTCAGACTCGTCGGCACACCGCTGGACAAAGAGATCATCGACGCCTGCAAAACGACAGGCAAGCACCTCAAATTCAATGTGCCGTTCCCGGAAGGCGTTGAATATTTCCAGTTCGAGGATTGGAAAGAGGCCGTGAAAGGCTGCGACTTCGTCATCGGAGGAGTCAGCTCGTTCGGTGTGGACTGGTTCCTTGAGAATGTCCTGGCCGAACTCGATCCTTCCGTACCTGTCCTGTCAGTCACCAAAGGCCTGATCAACCTTGAGGACGGATCTTTGATCTCATACCCTGAATACTGGAAGCGTGAGCTTGCCAAGAAGGGCATCGACAGGCAGATCTGTGCCATAGGCGGCCCTTGCACCAGCTACGAACTCGTGGCCCACGACCAGACAGAGGTCGCCTTCTGCGGCAAACAGCCGGAAATTCTCAGAATGATGAAGGCCGCTATGGCCACGGAATATTATCACATTTCCTTGACCAACGATGTCGAGGGACTGGAAAGCGCGGTGGCCCTGAAGAACGGTTACGCTCTGGCTGCCGCGATGACGATCGGTCTGGTGAACAGGACGATGAACGACGGTCTTCACTACAACAGCCAGGCCGGCGCTTTCTATCAGGCTGTCAAGGAGATGCGCTACCTTCTTGAGATGCAGGGAGCGAGCCGTGACTGCGAGAACATCGGTATCGGAGACCTGTACGTGACCGTCTATGGCGGAAGGACCAGAAAGATCGGCATCCTGCTCGGCGAAGGCAAGACCTACGAGGAGGCGATGGAGATCCTCTCCGGTGTAACCCTTGAAAGCCTCGTGGTGTCCCGCAGAGTTTTCGCCGCGATCTCAAAACGCGCTGAGAAAGGCGAGGTTGACCTGGCCAGATTCCCGATGCTGTGCCACGTGGCTGATGTCTTGGACCACGGCAAGGACGCCCAGCTCCCTTGGGAAAGTTTCACGTTTGACAATCTCTGAATATGAAAAGAAGGGAAGGCAAATGCGAATGAAATAAGAAAGGGAGAGTTTTAGCTTTCCCTTTCTTATTTCAACTTTTTCAATAGGAAATATATACAAGTTGACTACCTTCCTCCGTATCGTGCCGACATCCAAGCGATTGCGGGCAAACACAAACTCTGTTTGTTAATGGTATATAGCGTCTTCAAGTCCAACCATACATCATATTGTGTGGATCTAAAGCTCAGCATACCATAATATATCATAACGCTCAGGTGCGCAAATATATTCACACCTGGAAGTGCAATTCACTGACAATCAAGATAATGCCATTTCAGGTGCGTATGGTTTCTCGCACCTGGAAGTCCGGAACGCTGATAGAACGCACTGTACCGAGGCCGTCGACTCTTAGGTGCGTGAATATGCTCGCACCTGGAAGAGTAATTCACTGGTTATCAAGCCGATGATGTTTCAGGTACGCGTGGTTTCTCGCACCTGGAAGTCCGGAACCCCAACAGATCGCTCTGTACCGTGGGAGCCGACTCTTAGGTGTGTGAATATATTCATACCTGGAACACCAACTCGTTAGTTATCAAGCGAATGATATTTTAGGTGCGCATAGCTTTTCATACCTGGAAGAACGGTCTCCTATTGTTTTTGGACAGAAAAATGTACGTGAGGAGGCCTTTGTATGCACCGAATATGCTGGAGCGCACCATTGGTACAGGAAGCGTACCTCTGGTGCACCAAATGGACTAATAGATACCGTTGGTACAGGAAACGCGCTTCTGGTGTACCAACAAGGACAATACATCAGTTTCGGGCCAGTGGAAGGAAACTGTGGCAGAACAGTGGGCGACATTCCTGATTCACGTTCATCAACCTTTGGCGTGGCATTGTCGGTCCAGATCCAAGTGGCTATTATTCCGGGTGAAAAAGGAGTGGTTAGACACCCGGAGAGACATCATTGATTGGAGTCGGGTGAGGAAAGCCACTTTTTTCACCCAACGCATAAGCCCGAAATCTTCTGCCACCCCCTGTCTGTTAGGCTATATATTGCCAAGGTGGAAATTATCCCTTGACATACTAATCGTTGCACAGGAATGTCTACAGACTACAATTATTAAAGGACCATAAAACAAAAGTTAGTCAACTCCTATATAGTACCCTTTTCTATTCGTTTTCACAGGCTAAACGTGGCATTTTCTAAGGAAAGAGCTATATCAAAACGAAAAGCTCACTCCCGTAAGCACAAGCCCCTGCATTCCGGCGCCGGTCTCGACAAAGCCACGGAAGCGCTCGCCTCCGAACTGGACTCCGGCACAAGTCACCTGCGCGGCCCAATACGGCTTGAATGAATGCGAGTCCGCCTCTTCGCCATAATCGTCCAGAAGCGTGACTCCGGCCGCAAGTTTCGAGTACATAGCGACATTTGGTTTCCTGAACCAGAACACCTTCGCGGCCGGCATAAACGCGAATCCGCTATAATAGGAATTGCCGACCTTCACTTTGTCCTTGTTCAGTTCATCGGCCGCGCCACCGAACCAGGAGACAGCCGCGCCGACAGAAAACGTCTTGTTCAAGACCCTGTAATATTCAAGATTGGCCGAACCATAAGACCTGAAGTTGTCAAATCGGGCGTAACCGGCCGTGAAAGCCGTGGCGAAAATCCCGATCGCCACGTGGGCGGCATCCACCAATGTCACACGACCATACCCAAGGGTGATCTCATTTCGTGATTCAGGTGTCTGCGCCGACACGACAGGAGCGCTGATAAAAACCGCGACGGCAAGAGAGATTAGAATTCTTTTCATAAATATGAGCGATTAGTTCATATCCAAGGATATGAAAGGTTATTCCAATTTGTACCCCCGTTGGGAATCGAACCCAAATCGTCGGAACCGGAATCCGAAATTC
>CAVCRL010000232.1:0-4047 GCA_963604455.1 Lachnospiraceae bacterium
ATGACATTCACCCAGAGCCTATTGACTATTTAAGGATACCTAACCTCCCATCAGTAGATGGAGCCATTTATGTAAGAGGAGACTCAATGTCTCCATTACTTAAAAGCGGTGACATCGTTATGTATAAGAAAAAGGACCTGTCCATTGACAGCATATTATGGGGTGAAATTTATCTTCTCTCATTTATTTATGATGGAGATAGTTATACAGCAGTGAAGTATATTCAGAAATCCGATGATCCTGATAAGATTCGCCTTGCCAGTTTCAATCCTTCTTTCGCCCCGAAAGACATCCCTATGAACTGTGTCACAGCTCTGGCACTGGTCAAAGCCTCACTGACATTTCACACAATGGAATAATATGGACAAAGAGGCATTTATCAAAAAGAGACTCGCCAAGAAAGCAATTGAGGAAGAAAGGAGGAATCGCCCTGTCACATACCTTTCAAAATTTCAAAAGAAAATTCTGAAAGAAGTCGAAAACAATGCTAGTTACCTTGATGATGGAGTTAGGTACGAGACAATCGAAGCAGCCGCTTTAAGATCCCTCTCCGACTTAGGTTTGGTTCGACTATTCTCCTCAAATAATGGGGTTGGGGCATCTTTAACAGACAAGGGAAAATTGCTTCTTTATGAGAATTCAAAATTAAGGTTCCCTATTCCAGAAGACCTCCGATGGTTAATCACTACAACCATCGCCGTCGTTGCCTTAATTCTTGGGATTATCAAATAGTTAATTAAGAATAATCCTTATAACAGATATTATAATAGCCAAAACGCTAATAAACAATGGTAACTCTCTATAATTATCATAGAGATAGCCCAATATTCGTTTACACCTCTTCATACACGGAGTTTTCGGCAAAAATAGCCATCAACACATAGTTTGCACACTTTTCTTAACATAATTTAGAGCTTATCCGGTCAATATCACCTATTTATAGCCAAATTTAGCCGTCAAATATGCATCATAAAGGGGTGCTTAACCGCCATTTTCCGTGCATTTTCTGGCATTTTATGTCATTAACCCTCCCCGTAGAGGGGTGTCAATGTTGCAAAAATGTATACCTAAACGTATACCTAACGTATACATTTCGTTTTTTACAATCACCCGAAAGTGTATACCTAAACGTATACCTAAGTGTATATCCAAAACCCCGTTCAATAACGATGTTTGCCTCACTTATCAGAGCCCAAAAGCATCCCTTGAAAGGTAATCAAATCTCCATTGAAAGCCAATTGCCGCATAAACCTTCCGCCCGATTAAACAGCAGCCTTAATTTGCCCATATTCGGCCATACGAGCGCATCTTGTGGCATTGTCGTACTTCCAGCCACAAACTAAAAAAGCCTCCAGAATAGGGCCATTTTAACCCTTTCTAAAGGCAATGTAACATTCAAACTTAAATAACGCCTTTCAACCGGCCTTAAAAGTAACGCATAAGTAAAGCCAAAGTAACATTTCGTTTTAACGCCTCAAAACGCCCAACACTCCCCTAACCCTTTCATATTCATCGCACTTACGCACCCCTACTCCCCTACCCTATTATACACATTTCGTTTTTACCCCCATAGGAGTTTTCGCCTTTCAGCTCCGCAAATTCTTTATCCATAATATTTTACTAAAAAGTTATACTTCGTTATCAAAGAGAGCCGAAAACCGTTTTCCGGCTCTCCAGTGAGTTCGGAACAGTCTAACTATTCCTGTACATAATGCCACACTGCCCTTCGGACAGCCTTGGGCAGTTGCTCATAGAGCAAACGTCAGAAGATGTTTTGATTGTCAACATATTCCTTTTGTTTTAATAGGTTACAAATGATTTACCGGGTCCATTACTTGACCTCTTGAAGTCATTCAACCTCAAACTTTTTATTTCTGAAATTTCTTGTCTCTTCTTTCGCCAAAGGCTCAACATCTATTTCCAACCCTGCGATCGCATCGTCAAGAGACATCCCATTCAACGGGTCATATCCACCCATCATTTTATGTGCAAGATTAAACCTCGTCTTTGCAATGAAGCAATTGCTCTCGGCAGCCTTGAGAGGTGTCCCGTTTTCAACATAGTTATTGCCTGGGCATAAATTACAGTAGCCACAGTAATCGTGTCTGCCACAATCCACGTAGGACTCAAGAGTCATCTTTTGCCATTTGCGCAACTGATCTCCAACCAAGATCTCAGTAATCGATTGTTCCTTGACATTCCCTAAAGAGGCAGGGAACGAACAGCAAACCTGCACATTTCCTTCCGGGGTTATGCAAAAAGTGGAATCTCCAGCACCACAGGCGTTTACAGTCATAAGCCTTGGCTGTCCACCATAACCAGGTGCTTCCGGGCCGACATAAAGAGGAATGTTATCGTCCCTGAACACAACATAGAGTTGTTCTTCCGTCAGCCGGAGGTTTCTTGGCGCACACATATCTCCTTCGTTTGACGGAGACACACAGACTTCAAATTGCGGAACAGCGCCATACTTGGCCGCCAACTCTTTAACACTTCTGTAAGTCTTGAGGTTTGGCTGCATTATCACACATTTAAGGTTCATCGCCATCCCATATTCAGACAATCTCTCAACAAACATAATTGACTTGCGCAGCGAACCCGGCACGCGGGTTATCTTATCGTGTACCTCTTCCACCTGGCTATAAATTGACACCCCTATCAAACGCGGATAATAGTCAAGCAACCTTTCAACATCATTGAACACTCGCTGGCCATTTGTGAATATATCGAATGCTATCTCCTTTTGCCACAGGTAGTCGATGATATCCCATATTATTGGTTTCGAGAAAGGGTCACCGCCACTGAGACAAACCTTGTAGAGGCCTGATTCACACAACTCATCAATCACCCTTTTATATTCATCCAATGTCAGTTCATTCCTGTTCCGGCCACTTTTCTCAGCATCATTCCTTGTCGCACCGGGATTGTAGCAGTGTATGCACTTCTCGCTGCAGTTGTAAGTAAGTTCAAACATTGCTGAAGTGACCTGAGCATCTCCCTCAACAGCCTCATTGTACTGCATTTCAGCATTGCTGATATCGTATGGCAATTTCTCCTGTGTGCTTCTCTTGTCCTCAAATTGTTGCCTCCGCCTCCATTCTCCAACACTGATTCTATAATTCCTGATCTCCTCTTTATCAAGAATATGCAAGGTCACGAGCCCAACGTTCCACAACTGGTCCATGAATTTCAAGACTATGTCAACAGGGAGTTTTGTCTTACTGATTATAGTGTCAATGGAAAATTCTCCGTTTCTTGGAACGGAAAGAATGTAGCCTATCACATCCGCAGAAAGTTCGTCAAAATAGTTCACAACGCCCTGAATGAGATTGTACATCAGAGCGCAATGTCTGTTCGCGTTGTATCTTCCGCAAGTCCATTCCGGCCTGTAAAAATGTTGGCGATGTGCAAGAATGGCGATACGATAATCAAACGATTTCCGTTTTGAGGAATCCGCATCTTCACCATTTTTGTTACAAATCGCATCTTTCATCTTAATCAAAGCGGTTGCCAAAGGCAGTGCGAACCCGGCTTGGGCAGCTATTTCGTCACAGAAAAATTCAGAATCAAATGGGATGGTGCACAAAAAGCAGGTCGGACATTTCTGGTGAATGTCACGTGAGAAAGAGCCCCCGATAGTCTTGCTATGCCAAATTACGATGTGTCCAATCTCGTGAAATATGCAAGCGATTTGTTCTTCGGTTGTCAAGTTGTATTCAGCAATCAGTCTTTCACAATAACCGATGGACTTTATAGAATAGTTAAAGGAGAACGGAGACTCTTTAAAAGCTTCGGAGAACATCTTATGGTTGTCTTCCGATTCAGATACAAACTTTATTTCCAAGGCATCCTTGCCAGCATATTCATTAATAATAGAATTCACTTTCTCTCCAAACTGGGAGGGAAAGTTAAGATAGGCATTTTGAAATAGAATTTTCATTCTTCCGTCTACTCGTTCCCCACGGCCTCAACTGGGGATTATACCAATACAAAAAGTGTGGAGCCGATTTCGTCTATCTCAAAGAAGGTTCTGGCAAAACCTGACAG
>CAVCRL010000233.1:0-4040 GCA_963604455.1 Lachnospiraceae bacterium
ATATGGTGAAGCGGCTTTCCGCCGGATGGAGCGTGAGGCCCTTGAGGAGATATTCAGTGACCCGGATCGTCCCCGCGCCATCCTTTCCCTCGGCGGCGGCACCGTGACTTCCGAGCAATGCCGTCAGCTTGTACGACAGCACACCGACTGTTTCTATCTCCGCGCCACCACCGGCACCCTCCTGAGTAACCTTGAAGGCCATTCCGAAGGTCGGCCAATGCTGAGTTCCGTTCAGCCGGCTCGCTTCGACAAGCTCAGCGACCGGCCTGAAAACCACACGATGGTCGCTGAGCTTGTGGTTCGACTGGGCTCACCAACCATCGAAGCGACCTCAACAGAAGCATTAAGCGAACGAGAAGCCCTCCGCTGCCGCATAGAATCCCTGATGCAGACCCGCTCACCACAATACCTCGCCACCGCCCACCACATAATCGACATCGATGGCCAAACCTTCGCTCAAATCGCCGCACTCATCAAAGAAGCCGTGGAGGCCAGCACATTGAATATCAAACGATAGAGCATTCATCTTTAGTTGACATTCACCAAAGGTAATCAATTATTTCGGTGGTATTCAACCAGTTATCCACCACGCGCTCCCCAGTAGCTGTCGATAAAATGGAGACACTATTTGTTATATTTAAACAAATACTCTAACTTTATATCGTATTATCAAACGGCATATGAAATACAATAAAGAACTATTAATCAATAAGAACGATACGTTGACAAAAGATGACTTCATATTCTTTTGGGGACATCATAAGGGGAAGAGCGGTGTGAGCAAATCCTGCTTCAGCCAGTGGTATCCTTGTCTTTTCACTATAGATGGCCAAGAATATAATTGCGCCGAGCAATATATGATGGCTCAGAAAGCCAAAGTGTTTGGCGATGAGGAAGTGATGAACCAGATACTTGCCGAAACAGACCAGATGACCATCAAGAGGCTTGGGCGTTTGGTGAAGAATTATGATGACAGTGTTTGGACAGAAAGACGTTTCCAAATTGTCGTTGACGGCAATCTCGCCAAATTCTCACAAAATGATGACTTACAGCAATTTATGTTGATCACCGGCGATAAGATCATTGTCGAGGCAAGTCCCAAAGACAGAATATGGGGCATCGGATTTGACGAGTTCGCCCAGGAAGCGACCAACCCAGCACTCTGGAATGGAGAGAATCTTCTTGGTTTTGCTCTTATGGAAGTCCGCGACCGACTGAGGGGAATTGGCACACAGGGTTAGAATCGTAGATGTTATCAGAACCAAAACAAGGGTAAACGATATGGCTGAGAAGAACAATATACCACAATTTGTGAACAGCGATTCATTTATGGCGGACAAGAACTACGTGAAGTGGTTGTCTGACTTGAAGAAACGCATACGTGTGGCCCAATTAAAGGCTGCGGTCAAGGTTAATGAAGAGATGCTCAAATTCTATTGGAGTTTGGGAGAGGACATTTGCGAGAAACAGAAGCAGCATAGATGGGGCGCAAATTTTATGAAGAGGCTAAGCCTTGATTTGCGTACAGAATTTCCTCAGACCGAGGGATTTTCTGTCGTTAACTTATACTACATCAAGCGTTGGTATATATTCTATTCTTCTCATTCAAACTTTTTTTACCAGGCTGGTAAAAAATTACAAGAGGTTGAAAATGCTGCAGTGCCAATCCCTGAAATCCTACTTAGCGTGCCTTGGAGACACCAGACGATTATAGTTTCCAAATGTGATAATATCACTGCTGCCATATTCTATCTCAATAAAGTAATTGATGGTAATCTAAGCCGCACAGAGTTGGATAATGTTGTCAAGGCCCAACTTTATGAGCACACAAGCAAAGCCCTGAACAACTTTGATGTCACATTGCCACAACCACAGAACGCCCTGGCAAACGAGATCATAAAAGACCCGTATAAGTTGGACTTCTTATCTCTTCCAAGCAAATTTGACGAAAAAGATCTGGAAAACAAACTGGCAGAAAACGTGACTCGATTCCTTTTGGAACTTGGCAAAGGCTTTGCGTATGTCGGGCGGCAGATGGAACTCGACACACCAAGCGGCAAATCATATTTCCCAGATATGATCTTTTATCACACCCGCTTGAAATGCTATGTGGTCATTGAATTGAAAGTCGTGGACTTCATACCGGAATTCATCGGAAAGTTGAATTTCTACGTTTCGGCGGCCGATGAATTGCTAAAAGATGAAGGAGACAATCCAAGCATTGGCATTCTTCTCTGCAAGGACAAGGATTCATCCGTTGTGGAATGGTCACTGCGAGGCATCACAACTCCGTTAGGCGTTGCAAGTTACCAGTTGCAAGAAGTTTATGAGCGCACACTGCTTGAAATGAGACAGCAAACCTCAGAGGATGATTCTTTGTAAGCCTCTTCAAAAAGTCGAAAGAATATATTCCTAAATGAACTCGTCGCGCTCCTTGATGTCTTTGATGCGGAGCTGGAGGGTGGTGTTGCCGCGGTAGTAGTTCTCGACGATGGAATAGCAGATGTCGAACGGGTTGCCGGCCTTGATGTAGTCGTAGAACTCGGCCATATTGAAGGCTATGGCAGGGATTTGGTGGAAAGGCTGCTTCTCGTCAATCAGGTCGAGCTTCATATGGACTCCACCGGCGCCGACCTTGCGGCCGTTGCCACCGTCGGAGACATTCTCGGTCAGGAAGACAGGGTTGGTGTTGCCCGGGCCGAACGGCTGGAACTGCTTCAGGAGACGGAAGAATTTCGGGGTGATCTGGCTGAACTCCAACTTGGCGTCGATGTCGGTCATCGGGGTCAGCATCTCCTCGGTGATCTTTCCGGCGATGAACTTGTCGATTCGGCTGACGAACTCCTCCAAGTTGCCCTCTTTGAGGGTCAGACCGGCCGCATAGACGTGCCCGCCGAAGTTCTCAAGAAGGTCGGCACAGCTCTCGATGGCCTCGTAGAGATCGAATCCAGCCACACTGCGGGCGGAGCCTGTGATGAATCCGTTCGACTTTGTCAGCACGATTGTAGGCTTGTAGAACGCCTCGACAAGTCGCGAGGCCACAATTCCGACAACGCCCTTGTTCCAAGTCGGATTATAAACTATTGTCGCCGCGTCAGTTGACAGGGCGGAACCGTTCTGAACCATCTCCAGAGCCTCTTGGGTGATCTCCCTGTCGATGCTCTTGCGGTCATTGTTGTTGTCGTTGATCTTCTCGCCGATCATTGTGGCGGTGTGGTCATCGGAAGCGGTCAGAAGTTCCACGGCCAGACGGCCGGTCTCCATTCGTCCGGCGGCATTGATCCTCGGACCGATCTTGAACACGATGTCGTCTATGGTCAGATGCCCGAGTTCCAGTTTCGAAAGGGTCGCCATCGCGTGAAGCCCCTTTCGCGGATTCTCATTCAACTGCTTGAGTCCGAAGTGCGCAAGGACCCTGTTCTCCCCCACCATCGTCACGAGATCCGCCGCGATGCTGACCACCAGCAGGTCCAGCAGCGGAATCAAAGTCTCGAACGGAATCCCATATTTCTGTGAATATGCCTGCACAAGCTTGAACCCCACTCCGCAGCCGCTCAAATCGTCAAACGGATAGGTATCATCCTCACGCTTTGGATCCAGCACAGCCACAGCCGGCGGAAGCGTGTCCTCCGGAAGATGGTGGTCACAGATGATCACGTCAATTCCCTTCGTGGCGGCATATTCAACCTTCTCGTTGGCCTTGATGCCGCAGTCCAGAGTGATGATGAGCCCGAAACCATTGTCGCCGGCCCAGTCGATGCCCTTGTAGGACACGCCGTAACCCTCGTCGTAACGGTCGGGGATGTAGAAATCCACCTTTGAGGAATATCTTCTAAGAAATGAATATACCAACGACACGGCGGTCGTGCCGTCAACGTCGTAGTCGCCATATACCAGAATCTTCTCCTCTGTGGTGATGGCCTTGCGGACCCTCTCCACAGCCACATCCATATCCTTCATCAGAAACGGATCGTGGAGATCATTCAGGCTCGGACGGAAGAACGAGCGCGCCTGCTCGAAAGTCTCGACTCCCCTCTTGA
>CAVCRL010000234.1:0-4040 GCA_963604455.1 Lachnospiraceae bacterium
CCATAATGCGGCAGGTGTGGTCCGCGATGCTTCTGCAGGAATATCTCACCACCTTTGCCTTGGTGTTCTGGACCATCACCTCACCATTCTTGTCATCGATGTTGGTGATCGCGGTTGCCGTGGCCGGGAGGTTGTCGAAGAACAGCTTCTTGCAGCGGAGATATTCAGCGAAGGTCTTGTGATAGTCGAGGTGGTCGTGGGTCAGGTTCGAGAATATCCCGACCTTGAACTCAAGTCCCGCCACACGCTCCTGCTCGACACCGATGGAGCTGACCTCCATAAAGCAATATTCACATCCGGCCTCGACCATTTCGGCCAGCAGGGAGTTGATGGTGACAGGGTCCGCCGTTGTGTTGGCTGTCTCGCTCCGCCTTGTCCCGACGTAGTTCGCTATCGTGGACAGAAGACCGCAGTTGTAGCCCTGCGCCATAAACAACCTGTAGAGGAGGGTCACGGTCGTGGTCTTGCCGTTGGTCCCGGTGATTCCTATGAGGGTGAGCTTCTTCGAAGGGTTGTCGAAGAAATTGGCTGCCATCATCGCGACCGCGTGGCGGGAGTTCCCGACCTTGACGAGGGCCGGGGCGGCTTCTGAATATTCAGAGACCGCGTTCTTCAGGGCTTCCTCGTCCTCATAGACGATGGCCGCCGCCCCAGAGGCAAGCGCCTTCCCGATGTAGGTGTGCCCGTCGCTGTCGTGTCCCTTGACGGCTATGAACATCGCTCCGGGAGTCACTTTCCTGGAATCGTTGCAAATGTCCGTGATCTCAAGGCTCAGGTCTCCCTGCACCCCGATGACTCCGCTGTCCTTTATGATGTATTCAAGTCTCATTTCAAAGTGATTGCTATGGTTGTTCCCTTGGCGGCCTTCTGTCCTGCCTTGGGACTCTGTGAAGCCACGTGGCCTGTGCCTGAATATGTGCACCTCAGCCCGCTGTTCTCTATCAGGAATATCGCGTCCTTAAGTCCCAGTCCAAGCACGTCCGGAACCTCCGGATTCTTCGGGTCCGCCGGTTTCCCGGCCTCTCTGTCCAATGTCATTTTCGGGATGGTTCCCTTCCTCTCCACTTCGCCTCCCCAGTCCGGGTCGAGGGTGTAGATCGCGTCCACGACCTCCCGCATAGCCGTCGCCGGCGCGACACCACCGAACAGGCTGCCTCTGATAAGACTTGATTTCATACAGATGATGGCGCTGTACTTCGGATTGTCCGCCGGGAAGAAACCGACGAACGTGGCCATATTGTGATAGCTGCCGTCCTTGGTGACATACGGACTCGACATTCCATATTCCTTGATCTCCTCTCCGGAGAGGACCTGTCTGGACGTTCCGGTCTTTCCGGCCACCTGAAGTTTCGCTCCTTTGAGCCTTGTGGCGGTTCCTTCGGAGGTCACGGCCTTCATAGCCCTGAGCAGCGTGTCCGCCGTGGCTTTAGAACAGATAGAGGCGTTCAGTACGCTCGGTCCTTTCTTCGTCTTGACAACTCCGTCTTTCTCAATGCTTTCCACGAGATATGGCTTCATCATCCTGCCTTTGTTGGCGATGGCGTTGTAGAATGTCAGGATGTGCAGCGGAGTCTCCCTGATGGCGTAGCCTATCGCAGTGGCTCCCAGATCCGTCGCGCTCCATAGCTTAGAGTCCGGTGACGGAAGGTAAGGCTCCTGAAGCCCTTCCAGATCGAAGTCGAACGCCTGTCCGAGCTTGTACATATACAGTTTGTCCAGGAATCGTTTAGGGTCATCCCCATAGTTGTTGACGGCGAGGTAGCGGAACACGTAGTTGGAGGAAATCTCGAATCCGTGCAGGATGGAGATCTCTCCGTTCCCGTTGATGTGCACGTCTTTTGGATAGCCCGGGAGCACGCCGTTGTTCATCGGGATCACATCGTCCAGCGACTTGACATATCCGTCCTCGATCGCTGTCATAAGGGTCGTTGCCTTGAACACTGAGCCCGGCTCGGCCCCGAAACCGACCGCCATATTGTAAACCTCGTTGAGGCTGCTGTCCTTAGGGCTTTTCGTCAGGTTCACCATCGCGCGGATCGCCCCGGTCTTCACGTCCATCAGCACCCCGCATCCCTCGGCGATTTTCGGATTGGCCGCCATCTGCTTGCGCATAGCCTTGTCGAGGATGTCTTGGATCGTGATGTCGAGGGTTGTCCTGACATCCAGTCCGTTCACCGGCTTGACGTAGGCGCTGTCGTAGTTCTGGATCCTCTCCTTGTTGTCGGTAGGTCTGAGCCAGATCTCGCCCTCCTGGCCGTGCAGGGCATAGTCATATTTCCCCTCAAGTCCTATGTGATTGTTGCCGTTGGAGTTGCTGTTGTCCTTGACGTAACCGATGGTTCTTCTGGCCAGCGTGCCGTAAGGGTATTTTCGGGTGTCCCTTTTGACAACGATGATCCCGCTCTTGTACTGTCCTTCCTCCATCAGCGGAAGCTTCTGCAGCCTCAGGAGCGTGCCCCTGTCGATGTTGCGGGCCAGCAGAAGGTATTTGTTGCCGCTCCGGCGCCCGTCGGTGATGGCCTTATAGACCACAGAGGCGTTCATATCCAATTCCTTGGAGATTCCTTCCGAGAACGCCTTGGCCTTGTCCAGCCATTCCTGCTCCAGATTCTTCCCGGTCGGATTTTTCCTCATCTTTTCCTTGAAATAGTCCTTGCGCACCGTGCAGTCCATCCTCAGCTCGTACATCGGGGTGGACATCGCCAGCAGCTCGCCGTTGCATCCGATGATGGCGCCTCGGTCCGGAGCTATCGTGCTTTTGACGACCGGCGGCACAAAATATTTCACGATGCTCTTGTCGAGTTTCCAGAAACACTGGATATAGATGATCCTGCCGACCACCACGACTCCCAGAATCAGGACAAGGGTGTAGAGCAGGTACAGAATCACTCCGATCCTGTCCCGCTTCTTCCTGTTCGTGTTCTGTTCATTCTGAGCCATAGTCTGTCCTATTTTTTAAGTCTGTCGGCCGGTTTTACAGGCATCGCCAAGTCCGATCCTGTCTCCTTGAGCATATCCTGCACGGTGCTGAGCCTGGAATATCCCGCAAGCTCGACCGTTTTCTGGGCGTGGTAGATCTCGATGTCGGAGAGGACCTTCCGGTTGTCCTCGACCCTTGTGAGGGTCTTCTCTATCTTGAGACTCAGCCAGATGCTGGCCCAGAACAGGAAGAATGTGTAGATGATGTGTATGAAGTAGCGTGAGACGTTAAGCCTCAGCAACAGTTCACCCTGAAGAATGGCCATACCCGCGTTGCCCAGCCATTTCCAGATGTCTGAAATCTTCCATTTCCTCAGTTCCGTCATCTTCCTTGCCCTCCTTCGTTTTTCTCGGCGATCCTCAGTTTCGCGCTCCTTGCCCTTGTGTTGGACGCTATCTCGCTCTCCCGAGGCAGGATCGGCTTGCGGTTCACCGCCTTCAGCGGGGCGTGAATATTCCCGAATATGTCCTTTTCCTCCTTTCCGTCGGCGCTTCCGGTCCTGATGAAGTTCTTGACCATCCTGTCCTCAAGGGAGTGGTAGGTGATCACCACCAGCCTTCCGCCCGGCCTCAAGGTGTCGGCCGCGCCCTCCAGGAATTTCTCCAGGGAGCGCATCTCGTGGTTCACCTCGATCCTGAGAGCCTGATAGACCTTCGCAAGGTACTTGTGCTCAGCGAATTTCGGAAGGGCGGCCTTGATGGCCTCGTCGAGTTCGCCGGTGGTGCCGATCGGGCTCTTGTCCCTTGCCGAAGTGATCAGCTGGGCCACCTTGCGGGCGTTGTCCACCTCGCCGTAGATGCGGAGAATCCTTTCGAGATCCTCACCTGAATATTCATTGACCACGTCCGCGGCTGTCTTTCCGCCCTCGCGGTTCATCCTCATATCCAGTGGCGCGTCGTAGCGGAAGGAAAATCCTCTCTCCGCCGTGTCGAACTGGTGGGATGACACTCCGAGGTCGGCAAGGATGCCGTCCAGGCCGCCTGTAAGTTTTTCCCTTAGGGTTATGTCCTGGGTCTCGTGCGCCTCGTTCAGCACGAAATTGTGTATGAACCGGAAATCG
>CAVCRL010000235.1:0-4035 GCA_963604455.1 Lachnospiraceae bacterium
CCGGCCCGTGATGTACGAAGCACAGAAGCATTCTACAAGGATCTCTACATCCGTGACATTCTGGCCAACATTATGTCGGAGAGGATGAAGGAGCAGGTGCGCGCCGGAAAAGCCGATGCCAAGTCAGCGGTGATGGTGAACTATGCCGAGTCCAGCGACTACTACGTGGATCTCTACACGATCCTTGGCAAGAAGGACGGCAACCTTCTAAACCTCATCGACTTCTACGCAGGGAATGAGAAATCGATGATTGAATATGGTGTCTCGGAGGACGAGATCGAGGCCGCGAAGATGCTGGTCAGAAAACGCTACCATCTCGACAGACCGATGAAGGCCGAGTCTCTGCGCAACGAGGACTTTGTGGGAGTCTGCCACAACAATTTCGTCAGCGGGGCCGCGCTCACCGATCCGGCCACACTGCACGGAATCCAGAACAGAATCCTCAAGGACATTTCTCTGGAAGATGTCAAGCCTTACATCGCCAAAGTCTTCTCCGAGAGCGACAAGATATATTCCTGGTTCGCCAATCCGAAGGATGCCGGCAAGGTTCCGTCCTTGGAGGACACCAAGGCCAGACTCGCTCAGGTCAGGGCTAATGAGGTCAAGCCGAATTTCCTGACATTCAACAAGATTGATCTCACGGTCAACAACCCGGAAGGAAAGATTGTAAAAGAGAGCAACGTCAAAGGGCTGGACGGGACAAAGGAATGGACCCTCAGCAACGGAGCCAAGGTTTACTGGACCGCCGTGAAAGATTCCAAAGTGACCCCGGACCTCTCCCTGCTCGTTTACTTTGGCTCAGGCTACAATGCCCTTCCTCAGGACAGGTTCGCCTCCTCGCTTTTCGCCGGGGAGTTCATCAGGGCCAACGCCGGATTCCGTGGAGCGACCGCTGACGAGATCGGAAAGATGCCGGAATGCGGTGAGATTTCACGCTCTCTCAGGATAAGCGACAGGTTCGCGGGCATATTCACGACAGCGCCGGCGAAGAAGGCGGAGAACGCTTTCCGCATCGCCTCCCTTACGGTGACAGACCCGTTCCTGCCTCAGGCCAAGGTTCTGCGGCAGATGAAGGACAAGAAGCTCGAATCCCTCAGCGAGCCGAAAAAAGACGCCGTAAGGTTCAGCGAAGCCTGTGACTCGATCATCTACGGCAACCATCCGTGGTCGGTGGACATCGACTCCGCCGCAGTGCAAGGCGTGGATATGGCCCTGGCTGAAGAGATCTACAGCAGGGAGTTCAATCCAGCCGCTGGAATGACGCTCTTTATAGCCAGCAACCTCGACGAGGCAACGATCAAGGAATATGTCCGCAAGTACATCGCTTCTATTCCGGCAGGTGACAAGACTTTCAAGCAAGCCAAGGTCAAGGAACGTGTACCGGCTTTCAAGGGTGTGAAGGAATATTCAATGACTGGCAGGAAGGAGATCAACCCTTACACGATTGTGACCAGAATGTTCTCCTCGAAGGTAAAGCCGACCCCTAAGAATCTGGTCGCAGTTGATTTTGTGGACTACATCCTGTCCCAGAGGCTTCTGAATCAGATCCGTGAGAACCGTGGAGGCACGTACACCATCAGGTTCAGCTCCTACGTAAGCGTCAGGGAGAAAGGCAGAAGCGAGTCAGAGATCACGTTCAAGACGAGGCCGGACCTCTATGAGGTTCTGGTCGGAGACCTTGACGACATCATTTCAGAGTTTTGCTCCGGCGGCCCTACAGAGAAAGAGCTTGAGGAGGCCAGGAAATGGCTGATCAAGAACGAGACTGAGTCCAAGGCAAAGAAAGCGATGTCAATGCCTCACAGGAACTCTCTGGTGATGAATTATGTAAGGAACGGAATCGATCCGAACATCGACAAGGTGGCCGCCTACGGCAGCGTCACCGCCGAGGATGTGCGCAAGGTGGCCGGAAAACTGACCGGAAAGAACGTCCTTACCACCGTTTACACAGAAGAATAGACTTTTGATGAAAGCAAGAAGACTGATTTTGACGGCTGCGGCGCTGATGTTCGGCGTTGCGGCTTTCGCCGATGAAGGGATGTGGATGATCCAGGACATCAACGAGGCGTTGGAGAAGAATATGCGGGCACGCGGGCTTCAGCTCGCCGTCAATGAGATCTACAATGACGAGGTGCCGGGGACAGCGGTCTCCGATGCGGTCGTGTCGCTTGGATTCTACTGCACGGGAAGCGTGATCTCCGACCAAGGGCTCATCATCACGAACCATCATTGCGCGTATTCAAACATCGCAAAGCTCAGCACGCCCGAGCACAACTATCTGGAAGACGGATTCTGGGCGATGTCCAATGACCAGGAGATCCCGATCGAGGGCGAGAAAGTCTTCTTCCTCAAAAGGGTCTTCGATGTCACCGAGGAGGTCAAGGGACTCACAAAGGAACTGAGAGCGGCGCACAAACCGTTCGGAAGCCGAAAGATCAGCGCGTTGCTGGAGGAGCGCTACGGCAAGGCCACAGGACTTGAGTGCATCCTCAGCAGTATGTGGGCGGGGGAAAAGTACTATATGTCGGCCTACAAGGTTTACACCGACCTGAGGCTGGTGGCCGCTCCGCCTCTTTGCATCGGTTATTTCGGAGGCAACAAGGACAACTGGACCTGGCCACGCCACAACTGCGATTTCGCCATCTACAGAATCTACGAGAACGGACTTCCTGTCACACGGGAGAAAAGCCTGAAGGTTTCCCTCGAAGGCTACAATCCAGGCTCATTCGCGATGGTGATCGGCTACCCTGGAAAGACGGACAGGTACGCGTCCTCCGCCGAAATCAATTTCCAGGAGAAGGTCAATCTGCCGGTGTCCAACAAGATCCGTGGAGGACAGATGGGCATAATCAGCAAATGGATGGAGACTGACCCGCAGGTCAGGATGAAATATTCAGACTGGTTCTTCTCGCTGAGCAACGTCCAGGAGAACAACGCCGGAATGGCCAAATGCTACAGACGTTTCTGGGTCAAGGACGAGAAAGTCGCCCAGGAGCGGGAGATGCAGAAATGGATCAACGCGGCGGCCAACCGGAGAGCTATGTGGGAGAACCTGATCCCGGACCTTGAGGCGGCATATTCAGAAACCGAGCATATCGAAAGAGACAAGGTATATTTCCGTGAGACGATGTTCAGGGGCACCTACATCAGCCGCTACCTGCTGCGCGCCGGGAACTCATCAACCCTTGACAAAGCCAAGGAGGCGCTGAGGGAAGGAATCGCCGCGACCGATGCCAGAGTGGAAAAGGAACTTCTTGAATATGCCTGCAAGGAATATTTCAACAATCTGGAAATCACCTATTTCGGAAAATACCAGATGAAGATGCTCGACCGTTTCGGCAATGACTACAAAGCGATGGCTGAATATCTCTGGAACAAAAGTGTCGTGGCTTCCCCGAAGAGGATCGATGCTCTGGCCTCGGTAGACGAGATCAAGAACGACCCGCTGCGGATCTTCCTGATAGACACCCCGGTGACCGTTTTCAACAACCGCGACGGACACCTGGAGAAAAGGCAGAAGGCCAACAACCTTGAGAGGGAGTACAAGAAAGCCCTTTACTGGATGAGGCTGCACAAGGACATCGAGCAGTACCCTGACGCCAACTCCACGATGAGGATAACCTACGGCACTGTGGGTGGACTCCAGCCTTACGACGGCATTCTGTACAACTGGTACACGACCACGGCCGGAATCCTTCAGAAATACAATCCGGAAGACCACGATTTCAATCTGGACAACAGGCAGAAGACCCTGTTGGAGAAAGGTCGCTGGGGACGTTGGGGAACCACAATCGGCAGAAAACGAACGATGATCGTGGACTTTATGACGGACAACGACATCACGGGCGGGAATTCCGGAAGCCCTGTCCTGAACGCAAAAGGCGAGCTCATCGGATTGGCCTTCGACGGCAATCTCGAATCACTCGCCAGTGACGCGTCCTACACCCAGGGCTATAACAAGTGCATCAACACGGACATCCGCTATGTGTTGTGGGTTCTGGACAAGTACGCCGGAATGAAGCGCATCGTCCGGGA
>CAVCRL010000236.1:0-3998 GCA_963604455.1 Lachnospiraceae bacterium
AGTCCGGGCAGCTGCACTGCATCTTGAAGTCAGTCCATTTTTCCGGGAATATCTTAAGCCCGCACTCCGAGGCGATGTCCATAACCTCCGGATCCAGCTCGTGCTTAAGCAGTTTCGAGACGATGTCCGGCCTCTCCATTATCCTCTGGATAAGCTTCTCGACATCCTCTGGAAAGAACGGCGGGACAATAATGGTCACTGAATATGGCCGTGGCCGTCTCCCCTCCACCTTCGCGCTGATGACATTCCCCTTGACCTTGATCTCCCGCACCGCCCCCGTCCGTGCGTACGTCGCACCGCGCGGAATCCGGTTCTCATAGTCAATGTGCGTCAGCGAAAGCAGCCACCTGCTCCCCCACCACGTGTTCCCGAAACCCTTTGCCATAAATTGATTCTATTTTAGATTATCTATTTGTCCAGTTTCTCACTGAAATCACCTCAATCGTGTATCCATCCTTTTCCAGAGTCTCATCCTGATCCCAGGTGATTATCAGAAGCCTGTTGACTTTAAGCTCCTCCGCACACTCAATCAGAGAGTCGATTTCTCTCTTCCTGGTCTTCGGGGAACTTATGTCATAGCACACCTGTATAAGTTGCTGGATTGTCACACCTTTTCTGCAGACAAAATCAACCTCCTTGTCATTGCGGGATCTATAGTAGAAGAGTTCGTGCATTTTCAGATTGTATCCCTTTTTCAGCAATTCCAGAAACACCATATTCTCAAGAAGCCTTCCAAGGTTAGACGATAGCTCAAAGGCACGGGCAAGAATATAACCGTTATCAACCACATAACATTTCCTGTCCGCCTTGTTCATCAATTTCAGTTTGTTATTAAACCTTGGAAGGTATTGGAAAAGGTAAGTGTTCTGAAGATACCTGCAATATTTCTGAACCGTTGTCACACTTCCCATAGTCAAGTCTTCCGTCAGGGATGTGACACTGAATGTATTAGTAAAGTTTGACAGCAGCCAGTCGGCGACATTGTAAAGTTCATCCACTTTTCTTACCTTGTATCTTTTCACAATGTCTTTGACGATGGTCGAATCATAAAGGCTGGAGATGTACCCTTCACAGACTTGAGGTGTCAAGGCGATTTCAGGATAACCACCATATTTCAGAAAATTATCATACAAGACATTCTCTGGAACCGCATTCTGTTCACTTTTTTGTCTGTACGATTTATACTCTTCCGCCGAGAATGGATACAGCCGGATTTCCAAGTACCGCCCTGACAGAATCGCCGCGATGTCATCAGACAACATATTCGCATTTGACCCTGTGATTATCAGATTCGTACCTCTTCTATACAATTTCTCCACCCAAATGCTCCAGCCAGTCAAATTCTGGACTTCATCCAAAAGCAAAAATTTGTAGCCATTGTACACTTCATCCAGTAAATCTTCGACTTTGGATTCATCAAAGCCATCAAGAAGGGCAGAATCGTCAAAGTTCAGGTATGCGAAGTTCTGCCCTTTGAGCATCTGAAGTGCCAAAGATGACTTACCGGCCCTGCGTGGCCCCGTGATGAGTTTGATCATCTTGCTGTCACGGTAAAGAGCTGCTGTTTGCTGTGCGATTCTCTCCTGATAATCGTAAGCAAGTAGCCGATCTCTTTCTATTTTTTGTTTAAGAATTGCCTCTTTCATTCAATAAATCATTCATAATGGACAAAAATAGCATTTTTTATCCATTACACAAATAATTTCGGATAAACTACCGGGACTTTGACACATTCTTAAATTGAAGAGAATCGTAAATAGTTGATGGAGTTTCATATGAAACTCTTTTTTGATATTCTGATGAGTCCATCAGCAGGACTGCGTTCTAAGGCCGAACAGGCTGAACGCATTTTGTAAATCACTATCCCTTAGCCACGGAAATGCGACCTAATAATTGAGCCCGAAGTGCCAGATCGGAATGATGTTGCCGTTGGCATATTCAATATCGTCTTTCACTACTATGCCACCACTTATTCCTTCTATCTGCTTCCGTCCTTTCTTGCGACCGCCGATCTCGAAGGTGTTTTTTCCGATAACAAAATCAGATTCCTTTGACGAGATGACATCATTACGGACTTTTGTCTGATTATAAAAAAATGTCTCCCTGACATTTCCGATATCAACAGAGCTTCCTGTCAACGCATACATCAGACTCGGATTGTCTATATAGACTTTCTCGACCTTTCCCAATCCACGAAGTCCTCCGGTATCATCTCGAAGCTGGCCAATAAGACCGGTCTTCTCCAAAAAGGTAAGATATTCAGGGACATTGTTCTTACTCACCCCAATCTCCGCCGCCAGCTTCTCCATACTCGGCTTGTAAGGTGCCAACGATGCGATGATGGCAAGCATCTTTTTCAACTTACGGGCGGTGGAAGCTTTCAGGTTGGCGTGTTGTGCGATGTCTGACTCAATCGTCCGCGACACAACCTGCTGCAGGCGCATCTCGAATCCTATCTCACCCGAAAAAGGATAGTAGCCTTTCTTCAAATATTCACGGAAATATGGCAACGGATGTTCGATACCCGGAATCACTCCCATCCCCGCAAGAATCTCTTCCAATGAATATGTCGGCGTGTCAACTTTATGAAAGAGTTTCAGGTACTCACGAAACGAGAGTCCGCTCATCTGGTAGACAAGCGCGCGACGACTCAGATCCGCCGCACCGTCCTCAATGTCCAAAATAGAAGAACCTGTGAACACCACGCACAAATCCGAATGGACATCATAAATCTGCTTAAGTTCACGTGACCAATCAGTATATTTGTGAACCTCGTCTATAAACAGATGCGTTCCTCCATCCTTGACAAACTCGTCTGCCAGATCAACCAATTTATGATCCGAGAAATACGTGTGGTCAGCCGAGACATAAAGAAATCGTCCCTTATCCTGATTCTCAATAACATACTGCCTTATCATCGTAGATTTTCCGATTCCTCTCGCCCCGGTGATACCGACAAGTTGCGCTTCCCAAGGAATATCCTGATAAAGATACCGATGAAACTCCGTGGGAGTTTTCCGCAGCATCTCCATCATATACTCATTAAGTTGTGTGTCGATCATAACTAAGTGAATTTATTTCGTTTCCGCACAAAGATAGCAAAATTCCCTCATTGAGGGAAGAAAATACGAAAAAATATCCCTCATTAAGGGAAAGATGGCGCTTCGACAAGCTCAGCGACCGGAGCGGTGGACTTGTAATTTCAACGGACGGTGAGGTCTTCTCTATGACCGGGAATGATATGAGTGGATATTTGTCCGGGGAAACGCTTTCTGGCCGGAGAAACGAATGATAATACACATTTTCTCCAGGGGAAGGGCTTCTCACCGGAGAAAGTGTTGAATATAAGCAAAATGGGGCTGACTCAAAGGCCACGAGACTCGGAGCGAAGCGACCGAAAGGGGTTGGGGAATCCTTTCCCCATGTCCCTCAGGGGCTATCACGGAGTGACTGGGGGGAAAAAGCACATGAAAGGGGCTGACCTTTTGAGTCAGCCCCAATGCGATTTCAAAGTGGAAGGGCTTACGCCAGACGGGCGGTGGCGTAGGCGATTCGGGCGAGGGTCTCGGACTTGCCTATGCGGACGATAATGTCGGCGATGCCGAGGCCGCTGGCGGCGCCGGCGAGGGCTAAACGGGTGGCATTCATCACCTTGCCCATCGGCCATTCGTTGCCACGGATGTAATCCTCAAGAGCTTTCTCGAAGGCGGTAACGGTCCATTCACCGGCATATTCATCAACAAAGGAAGCGACCTTGGCGACATATTCGGCGTTCTCTGGTTTCCAGAATTTGTCAACATCCTTGGCGAGGAACGGCACTGTGGCGGCATCGTCATAGACCTTCGCGCGAGGGTCGGCCTGACGGCGAGGATCGTTGCTCTGAGGCTCCACGGCGGCGCCGGCCTTGATTCCGTACTTCTCAAAATCCTCAGGGGAAACGAACAGATACGAAGCTATCGTCCAGAAATCCTTCACGAACGTGGCTCTCTCCTTGGTGA
>CAVCRL010000237.1:0-3994 GCA_963604455.1 Lachnospiraceae bacterium
TCACCCGTGGTGAGACACAGGCCCTTGCCTCCGTCACCCTCGGAACAAAGATGGATATGAAGGAGATGGACGAGGTTCTCGTGCAGGAGACCCAGCAGTTCGTCCTTCACTATAACTTCCCTCCGTTCGCTACCGGAGAGGCCAAGGCCCAGAGAGGTGTGGGCCGTCGTGAGGTAGGTCACGGAAACCTGGCTTTCAGAGCTCTCAAGGCCGTTATGCCTAAGGCTCCGGAGTTCCCTTACGCTGTACGCGTCGTCTCGGATATTCTTGAGTCAAACGGCTCATCATCACAGGCTTCGATCTGCGGCGGCTGCCTCGCCCTAATGGATGCGGGCGTTCAGATCAGCAAGCCGGTCGCCGGTGTGGCTATGGGACTTATCACCGATGAGAAGAACCCTAACGGCCGCTACGCCATCCTTACCGATATCCTCGGCGACGAGGATCACCTCGGTGATATGGACTTCAAGGTGGCCGGTACCAAGGACGGTATCACCGCCACCCAGATGGACATCAAGGTTGACGGACTTTCATACGAGGTTCTTGCAAAGGCTCTCCAGCAGGCCCACGAAGGCAGAATGCACATTATGGGCGAGATGATGAAGTGTCTCGACAAGCCTCGTGAGGACTACAAGCCGTTCGTTCCGAGAATCAAGTCCTTCGAGATCGACAAGGAATTCATCGGCGCTGTCATCGGCAAGGGTGGTGAGACCATCCAGAAGATCCAGGCAGAGACCGGAGCTGTCATCTCCATCGATGAGATCGACGGCAAGGGTGTTGTGGACATCGCCACGAACGATGCAGCGGCTATGCAGAAGGCTTACGACTGGATCCAGAGCATCTGCGCTGTTCCTGAGGTCGGCCAAACCTACCACGGAAAGGTTGTCTCAATCCTTGAGTTCGGCGCTTTCGTCGAGATCCTCCCTGGCAAGGAAGGCCTTCTCCACGTGTCTGAGATCGCTTGGAACAAGACAGAGAATGTTGAGGATGTCCTCACAGTTGGTCAGGAAGTTGATGTTAAACTCCTTGAGATCGATGCCAAGACCGGCAAGATGAGACTCTCTATGCGCGCCCTCACTCCGAAGCCGGAAGGCTACGTTGAGCCGGAGCGTCGTCCACGCGGAGGCAACGACCGTGGCGGAGACCGTGACCGTAGAGGTGGTTTCGACCGCAGGGGCGGTGACGATCGCCGTGGATTCGACCGTAGAGGTGGAGATGACCGCAGAGGTGGTTTCGACCGTCGCGGCGGCGATGACCGCAGGGGCGGATTCGATCGCAGAGGTGGCGACGACCGCAGGAACGGCGGCCACAGGAACTTCGGCCCGAAGAACGACTTCAACGCCAACACCGAAGACCACTCCGACAACCTCGACAAGAACACCGAGGAGTTCTTTTAATGAATATCCCGCCTCAACCAAACGAGCAAACGAGGTGACAACTGAATATGAAAGAGGGTGACTTTCTGGTCATCCTCTTTTATATAACAGAAAATGTACAGCAGAAGGCCTTTGGGTGTACCAAATGAGCTAAGACACGCTATTGGTACAGAAAACGCGCTCCTGGTGTACAAATCACGGACAAGAGACATCAAGTTCGGTGATTGTTTGTTAAATATGGAAAAGATGCGTATCTTCATCACCTGAATCAGTAATCAGACAACCAACTAATAACATCTGAATATAATAGTTTTGATTTTGGAGGGAAAGATATGGAAATGGATTTATACAAGAATAGCGGAGACCTCTTGAAAGATGCCAAAGGCATTATAGAGCAGGCCCGTCAAAGCGCTTATCGCTCTGTTAACATCGCGATGATTCAGCGTAACTGGTTGCTCGGCAAGCGCATTAGTGAGGAAATCTTGCAGGGAGAGAATCGTGCGGAATATGGTGGAGAGGTTATAAAGAGGTTATCCAAAGAACTTACTAGTTATTATGGGAAAGGCTTCACCAAGAATAGTTTATATAGGTTCGTGCAGTTCTATAAGATTTTCCCAACAGTGTTGGGAAAATCCGAGTTGTTGACGTGGTCACATTATGTATGGCTCCTTTCAGTAAATGACACAGCCGCTCGTGAGTGGTATGCCCACGAAGCATTTGTGGAAACTTGGAGTGTAAGGACTTTGCAACGCAACATCGCCTCGCAATATTACTATCGTCTTTTGCAGTCACAGAATAGGTTGGCTGTGGAGAATGAAATGAAGACTATCACGGCTCCGATGCAGAACGACAAATTGGAATTTATAAAGAATCCTGTTGTGGCGGAGTTCCTGGGGCTTGCCCCGAACGCTGATTTCTCAGAATCACAACTGGAAGGGAACATCATTACTCACCTCCAAAAGTTCATTATGGAAATGGGCAAGGGATATGCCTTTGTAGCCCGTCAGCAGCATATTCACACGGATATGGGAGATTTCTATATCGACTTGGTGTTCTACAACTATATTCTGAAATGCTTCCTGCTCGTGGACCTAAAGACTTCTCAGATAACGCATCAGGATGTGGGGCAGATGGATATGTATGTGCGGATGTATGATGAGCTGAAGCGTACGGAAGGAGACAATCCGACCTTCGGTTTGATATTATGCTCGGAAACGAGTGCGGATATGGCTCGCTACTCCATCTTGAAGGAAAACAAGCAGTTGTTTCAAGCGAAATATCTCACGTATCTTCCCACTGAGGAGGAACTGCGCCAGGAAATAGAGCGCCAAAAGGAGATATTCCTGGAGCAGCAGAACGGAAAGAATATAAAAATAGATGGGGTGGAGTAGAGTGCTGCTAAAAAGTACAGGGATAATGTGACTATGGCCACGCAAGGATGCGGACGGATCAGCTTAGGACAAATGTTGATTTCCTAAGACAATGTGGAATTTGAAGGTATAATCCTTTGACTCAACAAGATGTTACAGTATCAGCAGAATCGCGAACACGTAGAGTGCGAACCCTTGGAAGCGGAGGCGGCTCTTGGTGCTGGAGCGAAGCATCTCTTCGGTCGGATCGTCACCGGTCATCTCAAGCAGAGTCTCGTCAGACGGGATGCGGGCGTGTGAATATTTCCGGATCAGCTGGCCGTCATTGAACCAGGTCGCGCCGCCGTTCGAGCGGTTGAGGGTGACAAGCTCCTTCTTATCGGCGAAATATGTCGATCCGACCAGCCGGGAATGCACATCCGGCACGATCACGGACATATTGTCAAACTGCTCCCTTGTTGAGGAAATCAGCAGCAGGGGAGTGAATCCGGCGGCTTTCGCCCCGTCAAGGGCATCAGCTATCCTTGTCCAGAAAGCGCCGTTGGCCTTGGCCGGATCATAGACCGAAACCGCGAGCACGTTGCCGTAGATGGCTCTTTCGTCTTGGTAATTGCCCGATGAGTCGGTGAACGAAAGCGCCGGCTTGTTGTCTTCGATGTCCGCCCCGTTGATCAGGATGGTCTCCGTGCGGACGTATGTCCAGGTCGAATCCGGAAGGCGGTCGAGGTCAAAGGCTCCCTCCTGTCCGTTCTTCTCGTAGATGATAGTGGATTTGTAGTTTCCGGAGACGTCCTCTTCATCGTCATCTCCGATGGAAGCCAGCAACTCGCTTCCAGGTGTGAACTCGGTGTAGTCCACCATCGGGATTGATGTCAATGAATAGACCGTGAAGAGAATTATTGAGGCTGACACGATCCCGAACGAGACATATTTCCGTTTCCTGTTCTTGCCGAAATTCTTGAACGGCAGGAACGCTGTCATCGCCAAAGCCAACAGAACCAGATTCTTAAGGAATGTCTGGAAGTTGGTCAGGTGGAGTACCTCTCCGAAGCAGCCGCAGTCCGTCAGGCTTACAGGATTGAATATGGCAAGAAACAACGTGAGCACCGTGAAGAAGACAATCATAGCGGTGGTTATGATTGCGACCTGTTTCCTCCACACACCACTGATCATCGCCGCTCCGAGAATGGCTTCGACAAGCGCGAAAACCACGGCGGTCGCCTTCGCGGCTGGCAGCAGGAACGCCACATG
>CAVCRL010000238.1:0-3963 GCA_963604455.1 Lachnospiraceae bacterium
AGGACGGACGCATTGAGAATCAGGTCAAGAACGAGTATCGTGAGCTTAACCTGAGCAATCCTCCCAAATTCATCTGGGCGAACTCGTCGGCACAGGCCAGGGATATTATCGGTTCCGAAGAGGAGATCGATATGATCATCTGTATGTACAACGAGCAGGACAAGGAGATATTCCCGTTCGCTTCGCAGTTGAAAGATGAGGGGCGAGGGATCCCGTTCATTCTTTTGATCCACTACTCCAAGGCGGTAAGGCAGAGGGTGTTGGAGTCTCCGCACCCGGGCGTGGACTTTGTGTTCAGTTGGCACGGGAACGCGGATCTTATCCTGGCCATCGTCAAGTTGCTGGAGGATGCGGCCAACGCGGAGAACGATGTCTTTGAGGTCGGTGTCAAAGGAATTCTGCTTGTAGAGGACTCGATCCGTTACTACTCGAACTATCTTCCTGAGCTATACAAGATTGTGCTCACGCAAAGCCGGGAGTTTCTGACGGAATCCCTGAACGATGACCAGAAAAAATACCGTAAGAGGTCGAGGCCGAAGATATTCCTGGCCACCTGCCTTGAGGAGGCAATCGCTTATTTTGAGAAGTATAGGAGGAATCTTCTTGGTGTCATTTCGGATGTCGGGATGGTCTTCCATAAGGGTGATGATCCTAAGACAGAGAAACTTGACGCAGGAATAGACCTCGTCAGAATCATCCGTGAATATGATCCTTTGATGCCGGTCCTGCTGCAATCCTCACAGGGAAGCCTTGCGAAAAAGGCAGCTGAGCTCGGAGTCGGATTCTTGAAGAAATATTCCAGCACTTTGTTCCTGCAACTTGGAGATTATATGAAGGAGGAGTTCGGGTTCGGTGATTTCGTGTTCAGGGACTCGAACGGAGCTGAATGCGGAAGGGCCGCCAGCCTTTCCCAGCTGGAGAAGATCATCTACGACATTCCTGATGCCGTGCTGATGAGCAACACTTCCAGGAATATGTTCTCGAAGTGGCTGTATGCCAGAGGGTTGTTCAATCTTGCGGAGACATTCAGGGCCGAGCATCACACGAATGCCGGAGAGTTCAGAGAGTTCCTTCTGGACAACATACAGCGTTATCACAGGAGCATCGGACAGGGAATCATCACGGAATTCCATAAGGATTCCTATCAGGATTATTACTGGTTCTCCCGTGTCGGTGAAGGCTCGCTTGGAGGCAAGGCCAGAGGCTTGGCGTTTCTCAACCATCTTGTCCAGAAATATTCATTGTCAGAGAAATATGATGGGCTGAGGGTCTCTATCCCACGTACAATCGTGCTGACGACTGATTGGTTCGACAAGTTCATCGTTGAGAATGGCCTGCAATATGTGATTGACTCGGAACTGTCTGATGATGAGATTCTTTCTGAATTTGTGGCATCCACGCTTCCGGAAGAGCTGACTCAGAACCTCAAGGCTTTTCTGGCCACGGTGGACAGTCCTCTGGCTGTGCGTTCAAGTTCCAAGCTGGAAGACAGTAATTATCAGCCGTTCGCCGGGGTGTACGCGACTTATATGTGTCCTCCGGTGGAGAACAAGGACAGGATGCTGCGTGAATTAGGCAAGGCCATCAAGAGCGTCTATGCCTCGACATTCTTCAAGGGCAGCCGTAACTACATCCAGGCCAGCGGGAACCTGCTTGGCGAGGAGAAGATGGCCGTGATTGTGCAGACAATCTGCGGAACGGTCCACGGGCACGATTTCTATCCGATGATGTCCGGTGTCGGACGTTCGCTGAACTCCTACCCTATCGGAGCCGAAAAAGCCACCGACGGTGTCCTGAACGTTGCTTTCGGTCTGGGAAAGACCGTTGTGGACGGCGGCCGCACCTTGCGTGTGGATCCTCTGCATCCCAAAAAGATTCTTCAGCTGTCCAATCCGAAACTGGCGCAACGGGACACGCAGAATGAGATGTTCGTGCTCGATCTGCGACCTTCGGCCTTTAAGATTTCCAAAAATGACGGAGTTAATCTCAGGAGGATCCCGGTGGCCGACGCGCTTACTGAATATGACCATCCGGAACTTGTGGCGTCCACCTATAACGCATTGGACGACAGAATGGTGCCGGGCATAGGAATCAGAGGAGCAAGGGTAGTTTCCTTTGACGGAATATTCCAATACGACCGCTTCCCGCTCGCCAAGGCTCTTTCGGAGATTATGTCAATATGCCGGGATGAGCTGATGAGTGAGGTCGAGATCGAGTTCGCTGTGGATCCGGTCAAGTCTTCGGCAGGGAAAGTCGCTGACCTTAAGCTGCTTCAGGTCCGTCCTGTCTCCAGCGGAATAGGTTCGCAGACTTCCACGATGGAGGATGCCGAGGCGATTGTGTCCAACAAATTGATACGCAGCGACAACGCTTTAGGCAACGGGTATTTCACGGAGTCTTCCCACATTGTCGTTATCCGTCCGGAATCGTTCGACAAGATGCAGACCGCATTGATGGCTGAGGAGATTTCGGAGATCAACGCCCGGTTAGCCGCCAATGGAGAGACATATTTCCTGGTAGGTCCTGGACGTTGGGGATCATCTATTCCAACCCTTGGTGTGCCTGTGGCCTGGACAGACATCTCGGCCGCAAGAATGGTCGTTGAATATGGCATCGACGGATTCCGGATCGATCCAAGTCAAGGCACGCATTTCTTCCAGAACATCACCTCTCTCGGAGTAGGCTACCTTTCAGTCGATCAATATGCCGGCTCGGGAATGATTGATTTTGACGCGCTTGCAAGGTTGGATTGTGAATATGACGGCAAGTTCGCCAAGGTCATGAAGGTCGACGGACTGACGGGATTCATTGACAGGAACAAAGGTAAAGCTTTGATCGGGTTTTAGTTATGGGCAAAATGATCATCTATCAGGTTCTCCCGAGGCTGTGGGGAAAGGGAAAGTTCTCGGAGTTCGATTCCGAGACGATGTCGTATTTCAAATCACTGGGAGTCAGCCACGTTTGGTACACCGGTGTGATCCGGCACGCCACAACGGTCTCGGCCGAAGAGTGTCCGACTTCCGACAGCCAGATTGTCAAAGGCGCGGCCGGGTCTCCGTATTCGATCACGGACTATTACGATGTCAATCCGTATCTTACTGACAATCCGTCCGAAAGGATGGGTGAATTTGAGGCGTTGTTGAAGCGGAGTCACGATGCCGGACTCAAGGTCATCATTGATTTCGTTCCTAATCACGTGTCGCGGGATTACGGCAAGGTCGGTTTGGTTCATCCTGAGATCAAGCCGTTGGGAGCTGATGACGATCCGACTGTCCATTGGCGGCCGGAGAACGATTTCTATTACTATCCCGGCCAGCCGCTAAGATTGCCTTTCGACAGCCAGACATATTACGAGAATCCAGCTAAAGCTTCCGGCAACTGTTTCTCGCCCTCCCCTTCCGTGAATGATTGGTATGAGACCATCCGATTGAATTACTGTGATTTCCACACCGAGACTTGGGACAGGATGTACGAGATTGTGCGCTATTGGTGTGGCAAGGGCGTGGATGGTTTCCGCTGCGATATGGTGGAGATGGTGCCGTGGCAGTTCTTCCAGTGGCTGATCGGGAAGATAAAGGCCGAGTTCCCGGAGATCATATTCATAGCGGAGGTTTACCAGAAAGAGTTGTATTCCAGATACATAAATGAGGTAGGATTCGATTACCTCTATGATAAGTCCGGTCTTTACGATTCTGTAAGGGCGGTCGTTGAAGGTCACGGGACGGCCAAAAGTCTGACTTGGAACTGGCAGTTTCTGGGCGATTTGCAGCCAAGGATGCTTAACTTTCTGGAGAACCACGACGAGCAGCGTTTCGCCTCGGATTTTTTCGGCCGTGACGCCCAAAGGACTTTCGCGGCGCTGGGGGCGGGAATATTCCTGAACACGGCTCCGTATATGGTTTATTTCGGGGAGGAGATCGGCGAGCGCGGAATGGATGCCGAAGGGTTCAGCGGACGGGACGG
>CAVCRL010000239.1:0-3859 GCA_963604455.1 Lachnospiraceae bacterium
GAGCTCATCCATGAAGTCATGATCACTCTTACTACTCAAGGTTTCCACCTTATGCTTCCAGTTTGATCCTAAAGAATAGAATCTCACACTATCTTGGTCTTTATCGATGAGACTTTCCAATTGAACTTTGAGGCTTACATATTGGGCTTCTGTCAATATGCATTCAAATACGGAATTCTGCACGCGCTTACCATAATTCAAACAAGCTTTCGCAACTTTCCGCAAGCGTCTTTCACCGCTGGGAGAAGACACATTAACATCATAAGTTATCAATACAAACATTGCTCAATTATTGGATAAGAAACACAGGATAATCATCAATGTCATTCCGGATGAACCTTGCCAGCAGCATTGACTGAACGTAAGGCAAAAGACCTATGCAAACCTTCTCATTAAGATAGGGATGAGCGATCGCCTCCTTTTTTCTGCTTTGCCAAGCGGATAATATTGTTTTTCTCCCGGTATCTGTCATCACTATTCCTTCATCCCCCTGCTTGACAAAATCTCTTATAGTAATCTGTTTTCTGTTTATCAATGACAAAACCAAACGATCTCCTAAGTAAGCACGAAGCTCTTCCATAACATCCAAAGCCAAAGAAGCCCTACCAGGCCTTAATGTGTGCATAAAACCCACATATGGATCGAGGCCTACCGTTTCCAAGGCGGAGGTCATATCATTGCATATTAGTGAATATACAAAAGACAGCATTGCATTGACAGCGTCTTTGGGAGGACGGCGACTGCGGTTCTCAAAGATAAAATCATCTTTCTGACTCAGAATCAGATGCGAGAATACTCCAAAGTAATATGTCGCCGCCTCCCCTTCAATTCCTCGGACACTATCGATTGAATCGGATCTCAAGACTCTCATCTTGCATTTTTGAAGATTTTCAGCCGCAGTCTCCACGACACAATCAGGTCCATTGTCACGAATGAACCTACGAAGAATATTACGATAGTTTTGAATCTTTCCTCCAATAAACAACTTACAGAGATGAAGGGAATAGTCTGGATCATCAGAATATTTGTATTGTGCCTTCCTCAACAATACATTCCCCCTTGTCGGACCCTGCGAACGGCTTATGTAACGACCTTGAGGCGATAGGAATGTCAGGGACACTCCATTGTCGGCGCATAATTTCATCACTCCTGGGCTGGCTCCCATATATCCGAATGTCACAATCTGCTCAATATTGTGGATTGGAATACGAAAAATCTCATTCTGATTCACCGACACAACAACATTCAGCCCATCCTTACTCAGATATGCCTCCGGAGTAGTTACATACAAAGTGTTAAGTAATATCCTCATATAGATTTCTGCTTAAATATGTTACAACTTGATCACAACCACTCATTTCTGGGAGGCAAATATCTTTGAGTGAACAATTTTTACAATGAGGCTTCTTTGTGGCTTTTGGAATATCACCGCTTGTGAATATTCTATGCATTTCGTTGGCACATCGCATCGTGGTTGCCCGTAAAGCATCGGAAACAGCAACAGTTTCACGACGCTTCACCTCATCGTAATAAAGTGCGCCATAAGGAATATGTATGCCATACATCTCTTCCAGACATAGAACTTGAGCAGCCAGTTGCACTTCGTCCCTCTCATCAGTTTTACTGTGTCCTCTTTTATATTCAATAGGATAAGGCTTCCAAAATCCTTTATATTTATTATGGGTGATTGAATCTTCCGAAGAGTCGGACGGGATGAGTTCCACCGCATCCGTGACACCATACAAACCCAGTTTCTTTGAGGCAATATGCAAGGAGCGAAGAGTGATTCTATCTCCATTCTTCTGACGGTAGAAAGGATTGTCCACATTATTATGCAGAATGCTCCCCTCCGTCGTCAATTTATTCTCGGCCCATTGTTGCTCTATGTGAATCAATGCCCATTGCCGGGGACAGAACACAAAGTGCTGAATCCCCGACAACATAAGCATTTCTTCTTCTGAGTACATACTGGAACTATATGAGTTCTTCTATTGTCACGCCATTGGGAACTAATTCACGGTCGATGCTTACCTGATAATCACTGAAAGACCTCGGAGTGTTGTCTATTGAGACTTTTCTTATCTTCACCAAGTCGAAGAGCTTATTGGCCGGCGCATTGCCAAGTTCTGAATCGTGACGGAACACAATCAACTTTTGCGCACTCATAAGACCTCGTGCAGCGGAACGGTCCGTATCAAACATATTCTTCAATGCTTCGAAGAAAAGTTGAAGATCCTCCTCTGAAAACCCCGTTTGTTTGGCGAGGTTGGCAGAAATGAAACCGTGACATACATAGAGTCCATAAGGAATTGTGGCCTTGCGGCCCATAGTATGATTCTCCCCATTTTGGGTCTCGGACTCCTTTTGGGTCGCTACTGCCACCCTGGTTATTGAATGTTCAGACGTGGCTACAGGGTCAACAGAACGAGCAAAAGTCAGTTGTATAGGTCCTCTTACCTGACCGGCGTTCTTACCAGTGGACATAACAGCCCCAAAGGTACGTATGTCATAGTAATTTCTACACATAAAACGTCGTGCGGCCGCTGTCTTTTCCTTGGCATCCTTAATGCTCTTTACCTCAGAGTCATCGTGGGCCTTATCTATTTCATCATTAAGCACAGCCTTCTCCTTGATGAATATGTCATAACCATCAGACAAACCTTTAGCCACTTGGACATAGTTACGCACCTTCCGCTTCAAACATACATCCGTTACCAGTCCCATACCGGTTTCGGCATCAACACGAGGCAGATTACCGGCATCAGGATCTCCATTTGGATTACCATCCTGAACATCAAAAACATAAACGAAATCAATCCTGTTGTTTAATTCAGCCATAATATTTTAAAATTTAAACATTTAACTTCAATTTTTGCCGTCTTCCTCTTTCTTGGTGAAAAAGTCTTGTCTCTGATGATAATATCCCACGAAGAAGCGGCCTTGATCTTGAAGGTCAAGATGTGCTGGGAAACCATCCGCTGAAATTTTATCGATTATCTCTTGCTTCAACTTCTCGTAAAACACTTTTTTACCCTCATTGGACATATTTTCCAAATGATGGGAAGAAAGGTTGAGTATCGTAGCGAACACTGACGATGGTGTTGAGCTAGCCGCATTCATATAACGTTCGCGAATGCTGCTGATTCCGTTTGCATCTTCTTGAATTCTGGCAAGAACCGCAAAGAGACGGCCACATAGGTAGCCCTGATTTGTGTTACTTTTGTCTAACATAATTTCTATTTTTTTGTCATTATCATTTTGTCTGTTCAAAAAGGCCTTTATGATGGCGATACGAGTTATTCGAGTGGCGTTATTGTCAGCACTTTCCGCTCTTATCCGACGGACACAAGCAGACAGAAGGGTATAAGGGTAAGGAGTTCCTTGAAAGACACTTTTAATGATTGACTCAGGAAGATTCGGAGTTGATTCGGATTGCTTGCCTCCAGAAGTGACTGACGAAAGAATCTCCTTTATGCCCATATAGGGCTTTTTCTCTTTACGAGTGTCGATTATCTCCATATCGGCAAAATGTTGAAGAATCTTCCCGGCAAAATCCCGTAAAGGTGTTTCTGACCAATAGACCACCGCTATCCTTGCAGAATTGGGAGCAAGTCCAAGAATATAGAAATAATACTCCAAATTTGTCTTTATGCTACCGGAATAAATCGCATTGAATACCTTTCTTACTTGTTCTACCTTCGCATTAGGGTTATCTTCTTTTTCTTCTGAATATCCCAGTAAATCAAAGAGACTCTCTTCCGCTTGCTCTGCGGCCTCTTCTTTTGATGATGCCCAAAATACAAAAGTACGATTACCGACCATAAACCTGTTATGGGACCCTTTTTGCAGCATAGTATTG
>CAVCRL010000240.1:0-3846 GCA_963604455.1 Lachnospiraceae bacterium
AGGATGTCGCCATCTACGACCCGCGCATCACCCACATCCGTGAGGTCGCCACGAAAGGCATGGAAACTTTCCGTGAAATGCTGAAAGGACTGTAGCGGAATACACGGCATTGAGATCCGGATTAATCGCGTCACAATAACACTTCAGGAAGTCTACAAACCGGAATATTCTTGATTCCATCTTTTGACGGAAGACTGATCTCATCGAGGGTTACGACGTATTTTTCATAGCTGTCGGTGATTTTCAACAAAGGAGAATATTCCCTGTCAATTGTGTCTTCATCCAATAAAAGATAGGAGACTTGAATATAAATCTTACGATCACCGCGTTCAGCCACGAAATCGATCTCGCTCTCTCTCATAGCTCCGACATAGACTTTATATGAGGCGCGGAGAAGGTCGAGATAGACAATGTTCTCAAGCATATATCCGATTCCATAATTGTAGCCACCGTAAAGGTAATTGTGGAATGCCGTGTCGTTGGCATAGTACTTGGCGTTACCGCCCAGGGATTCTTTCCCTTTTATGTCGTAACGTTCTGCTTTATGGATAACGAATGTCTCTGACAGATACTCCACGTATTGGGAGACTGTCTCATAGGAGGTCTTCCTCCGTTTGCTGCCCAGATAATTTACAAGATTCTGGATGGATGTTAATTTTGAGGAATTATTCACCAAATAAACAAACAAGTCCTCAAGGAGTGCCGTGTCACGCACCTTGTGCCTTTGGATTATATCTTTCAGCAAAATGGTATTCTTCAGTCCCTCTATGTATTGTCGCCGGGCATCCTCATCTGATAGTTTCATCAGCTCTGGCAGTCCTCCGTGTTTCACATATTCAATATAATTCGGCTGCGTTTTCAGCAATCCGCGAATTGAGGAATATTCATCGAATGAGAAAGGATAGATATTGAATTCGATGTAACGGCCGCTCAGCAAAGTCCCTAATTCGGAAGACAACATTTTGGAGTTGGATCCGCTGATGAACAATTCATACTCAGCCGTACAGTCTTGTGAATATGAATTTACAAAGCGTTCCCACTCTTTTATTTCTTGAACTTCATCAAGAAATATATATATTTTCCCCTCGGGAGCCAGTTCCTTCTTATATTCCTGGAACAGATTTTCCAAGTCTTGATAGGTCCTTACAGAATCGAATGCAAGATATTCCTTATTCACGAAGAAAGTGTTCTTCTTGTTCACCCCTTTGGAAATCAAGTCTTTCGCAACCTGCCTCAATATATAGCTTTTGCCCACACGTCTCTGGCCGGTCAGTACCTTCACAACCCTGTCTGAAGAATGTCCACCGACCCTGTTCGTATATCCAGTACGAAGAAACCCCACTTCAGGTTCAACCTTCCCCCAGAAATTGTAGTTGGCGATAGCGTCGAGATTTTCAAACATAACTGAAAATTTTTATAAACATAGCAAATTTTTCAGTTATAAATGAAAAAATAATATGGGTGCGAGGCTTGTCTAAGAGTCGCATTCTGGGAACTTATGTCTTTCCTAATAGTTATAAGATGCTGGGCTAGCTAAGAGGTTTCAGATTTACAGAATTATCCTAAATATCAAAAAAATATAAAATAGGGATCTACATAGGATCGTATAGATAGTCCTTCTATTCCTTATGAGGAGAAAGTTTTTCTATTTCCTATGCAATCGAGTTTTATCCGGCGAAAGCTCTTTTTGGCGGACAAGCCGATGATATTACAGAGTTTCTCCGGTAAAATGCTGTTTCGGTGGAGATTCTTCATATCGAGGTATCCCAGCCAGAGGAGGCAAGTGAAATCTACTTTGACATATTGTACGTTAGCAAAATTCGCCATAGTCGTTTTCTGACCTTAATTACCACGACATTAATTAACGTGTTGTGTAGTTATAACAAACGGTCACTTCGACAAGCTCAGTGACCATCGCAATAGGTATTGCATTGAATATCAGATTTGTATGTTGACAAGGCGTTTCCTGAGCAGGTCTTTATAATCCTCTTTCATATCATTCGGTAGAAATGAACTGTCTATCAGGTCATTCCACGTTGGCTCCATATTTAAAAATCGGTTGAATAGGTTTTTGATGACTTTTTCATCCAGTCCGGTTGACAGCATTGAGGAAACGAAGTCGGACTCCTTGATTTTGCGTTTTTTCCCTTTCAGAGTCAATGCCAATTCTTCGGTGTCTTCCGGCATCACCAAAGCGGTTGAGATCAAGTCGTATGCTGGAGACAAAATGTTCCGTCTGTCATCCGGACTGTATAGTGAAAAGTTCTTAAGGTGCATATCAGCGTTACCGGTTATCCACGAGAAAAGCACTTGTTCCCAAAAGTTTGTCAAATCAAGTTTCGGAGCGGATGAGTGCTTGACAATCAGTTTGGCGATCTGTTCGTACGAGCCATTGTACTTCTGTTCGGTGAGTTTTTCAGAAATCTGACACATATCCTCCATCGCAAGTTTTTTCCCGTTTTCTGCTCTGTCGATACGCTTTGTGATGTAGCATAACTCTCCGTCCTCAAACCGTATCAGTGAATGTGGAACTATCTGTAACTTTGCGGCTTGGGCAAGGTGCATTGTCAAATCTTCCAATTCAGGAAGATGATCGAAGCGTTCGGATTGTGGTTTGAGAATATACCTTCCCCAAAGTCCGACAATAGTAAATCGTGCCGGCACATCGCTTCCTCCTTTATCAATATCCAAAGAAAGTTTAGACTGGACACCGGTAAGTGTTGTCCCGCTGCGTATGACAATTCTTGCCAGTTCTGAAATATTCTCTCTTGAATATGGAAGGGCAGGCGCAGTCTGTGTCCCGAATATTTTTCTGGAGCACGCTCTGTGGAAATCAACTTCTCCCTCCTTCAATTCTTTATAACAATATAGACATTTCCCCATCATTTATCCTCCTCTTTTATAGGCACAACGCTTACCGCTCCGATGCAGTCCTTGCAGCAGGCCAGCAGCAAGGACATTCGATCTCTTGCGCTGATTTTCCAATTGTTTTCAGCTATGTCCAGCAGCCATCCTTCAGGGATAAGTCCGTCAAAGAAAGGAAACAGAACATTTGCTCGGTATGGCTTATCCGTTAAAGGCAAAGTAAGACTGATCGCCTTGGCTTCATCGTAATCCAGATATTCTTGAATATACTGAAAAGTGTAGCCATTTTCGTCTTCCGTCAGGATTCCCGCCTGAACGTCTCTGAAATATACCGCCGCTTGTTTCATAAGTCGTCATCTTTTTTGATAGGCACCGGACCGACTTCCGTTCCGAACAAGGACAATACTTGATTAATCTTGTCCATTCTAAGTGACTGTTTGCCTTGCTCCAATTCACGAACAAATCGAAGTCCTACCCCTGATTTCTCCGACAGATCGACTTGCGTGAGCCCATACTCCTTACGCATAGATTTTACATACTGTGAAATGACAGTTTGTGACATAATTTATACCCTTTAGGGTGCAAATATAATCAAATAATTATAAACTGCACCCTAAAGGGTATAAAATTATAGTCCAATTATGAATATATACCCCATAGGGTATAATGTAGAAAGGGCTTATGCACTTTAGGCTTGCAAGTCATAGTAAAGCAATGTAAATGATGCCCATTATTAGGCGCACGCCTAAAGTGCATAGTTCCGATGTGGAATGTAGAAAAACTTTCTCAATAGGTTCAAGATCTATGCAGAAACTCATACTTTTGGACAATATCCGCATTCCTGGTTCCATCCCCTATGGCCAGAATAAAAATAAAATTCAGAATTTTGGTAACGTGCAAAATACTGAATTTTATTTTTTTATTCCGGCTATCCAACTAAGAATCTTATTCAAAATTATTCGTCGTCCTCCTCCGTTCCGA
>CAVCRL010000241.1:0-1239 GCA_963604455.1 Lachnospiraceae bacterium
GAGACCTCGATTGAGTAGTAACCATTGATGTCGGTCATAGTTCCGGTCTGGGTCCCGGCGATGAGCACCGCCGCTCCTGGCACTGGCTGTCCCGTGCCGTCGATGACCTTACCTTTGACCGTGACCTTGTCCTGGGCCGCGACGTTGGCCGGGCTCTCCTTCGCGCCGGTCACGCTTGCGTCCGCTCCGAAAGAAGGAACCGACAACAATGTGGCCAGCAGGATGAAAGCTATCCTCCGCCTTCCCATTGATAATTGATCAGTCATAGTATTTCATTAAATATTTGATGATAAACAATAATCGTTATAGCGTATTGAATACAATTGTGGCTAACTGTCAATAGTATTACGTGCAAATGTAGTAATATATTTTCATTTTGAAAATAATTTAGTTGTTATTTTTAACGTAATTGTGTTGAAGTCTTGGCGCAAACGTTATCTTGAGTTTAATTGTGGCCTGATTTAGGCATATTCTTTCAGAATGACCATAAAATGCTTATCTTTGTTATCTCAAACCTTGGCGCGCGAGAACCACATCGCTGATTCAAGGCTTTGGAACTGAAAAGAACATTATGGCAAACATCAACGACAAAGAATCCTTTCTGAACCATATCAACGGCAGAAACTCCTTCCTGAAGCATTTGATTCTGGAGAATTGCGTCTATGACAAGCAGTTCACCCTCGCGGATCTGAGCCGTGAATATGACACTTCCGTCCCGACGGCCTCCAGGATCGTGACCGATCTGATTGATGACGGTTTTGTGAAGGAGATCGGCAAGATGGAGTCTTCCAGCGGACGCAAGCCGGTGATCTACGGACTTAACCCGGAAGCCGGCAACTTTGTCGGGGTGGATGTGAAGCAGGATTATCTTTCAGTGGCGGTCACGAATTTTATGGGGGAGCTCAGCTTCTACAAGGAGAACATCAAGTTCACCCTGACCAACACCGAGGACTCCTGCCGCAGGATGTGCGATGTCGTCCGCGACTGCCTGAAGTCCTCCAAGGTTGACCTCTCGAAGATCCGCAGCTACGGATTTATATTCTCGGGCCGTGTCAACTGCAACTCCGGCTACTGCTTCTCCTATTTCATAAGCGAGGACAAGCCTATAGCGAGCATCCTTGAGAATGAGCTGGGGCTGCCAGTCTATGTGGAGAACGACTCCAGAGCCATAGCCTACGCTGAATATATGACCAGCGAGAGTCCGGAGAAGACGTTCCTTGTCTTCAACGTGAGCTGGGG
>CAVCRL010000241.1:1531-3839 GCA_963604455.1 Lachnospiraceae bacterium
GAGAAAGTCGGCAAGGCCCTCGGTCAGGCGATAGCCGGAATGATCAACCTGTTCAACCCAGGGGTGATCGTCATCGCCGGTTCCCTCGCGCGTGCGCATAAATATCTAATGACTCCTATCAAAGGCAGCGTGAACAAGCTCGCCCTCGCTATAGTCAGCAGCGACACCTCGATCATCGTCACCCGTCTTGGCGAAAAGGCCGGCGCGATCGGAGCCAGCTACATCGCCAAAGTCCGTATGCTCGGAATAATCTGATTTTATGAATATTAAGTCTCTTCTGAAAACCTTTGCCGCCGCGTTTGGCCTCGCAGCTGTCCCGGCGTGCTTCGGGATCAATGAATATTCCGACACGGTCGCCGTGATTCCCGAACCTCAGGAAGTCCGCCTTCTCGGGGGCTTTTCCGACGCTGACGCCTGCGTCCGCAAGGATGTGACGGATAGGACGTTGGGTGTGGAGGACTACAGAATATTCATAAAAGATGGGAAAGTGACGGTGACGGCGGCCTCCGAGAGAGGTTTCCTTTATGCCGGGCAGACGCTCAGGCAGCTTAGGGACGCTGACGGGAGATATCCGGATGTCGAGATCCGTGACTGGCCACGTTTTGGCCACCGGGGACTGCTTCTGGATTGCAGCAGGCATTTCTTCTCGGTCGAGGAAGTCCGCAAGGTCTTTGATGTTATGGCCTTGCATAAGTTGAACGTGCTCCATTGGCATCTCACCGATGATCAAGGCTGGAGGATAGAGATCGACTCGTGGCCGCGCCTGACCGAGGTCGGAGCCTGGAGAAAAGGCAACAGACTTGGCAGGGGAGGAACGGACATCGGCCCGGACAATGAACCCTACGGCGGGTTCTACACCAAGGAGGAACTCCGCTCCGTCGTTGAATATGCCGCCTCTCTCGGGATCGACATTATGCCGGAGATAGATCTTCCGGGACATATGCTTGCCGCTTTGGCCTCATACCCGGAGCTTGGCTGCACGGGAGGCCCTTACGAGGTCTCGGCCTACGGCGGAATCTCGCAGGATGTCCTTTGCGCCGGAAATGAGAAGACCTACAAGTTCATAGAGGATGTCTTGACGGAGGTTATGGATATATTCCCTTATGAATATATTCACATAGGCGGCGATGAGTGTCCAAAGAACCGCTGGTCGGCCTGTCCTAAGTGTCAGGCTAAGATAGGGGAACTTGGACTCAAGGCTGATGGCGGCCACACGGTCGAGCAACTGCTACAAGGCTATGTCACAGAACGGGTCGGGAAGTTCCTGAAGGAACACGGAAGGAGGCTTGTCGGTTGGGACGAGATCCTTGAGGGGAACGCTCCGCTTGACGCTGTCGTGATGTCCTGGCGCGGAAGTGATGGCGGGATCAAAGCCTCGGGAATGGGCCACGATGTCATAATGACTCCGAACCTGAATATGTATCTGGACTATTGCCAGAGCGAGAACCGTGAGTCCGAGCCGGACGGCATCGGCGGTTATGTGCCGGTCTGGAAGGTCTATGAATATGAGCCGTTTACTCCGGAGATGACAGGTGAGCAGAAATCCCATATACTTGGAGTTCAGGCGAATCTCTGGACAGAGTTCATTTCCACGGACTCGCATTTGGAATATATGCTGCTTCCTCGTCTGGCGGCATTGAGCGAGGTTCAGTGGTGTGAGCCTGGCAGAAAGTCGTTCGACAGGTTTATGAAAGATATGTCCAGGATGGCGTCATTGTACGAGAATCTGGGCTATAATTACGCAAAACACGTTTTCGGGGTCATTGCGCAACCGAAGTCTCTTGACGAGGGCATTGAGTTTACCCTCCATACCGCCGGTGACGGGGAGATCCATTACACGGTTGATGGCTCGGAGCCTGCCCAGGACTCACAACTTTACACTGAGCCGTTCGTGGTTTCGGAAAGGCCTTCGACCGTCAAGGCGGCCGTTTATCGTGACGGGCAACGGTCACGTACATATTCCAGGGACATTCTCGCCAACAAGGCATATCACAAACCGGTGACTGTCGGAACCGAGAAAGCCTGGAACTACAAGTGGCAGCCTAACGCTTCGCTTGTGGATGGCCTTCGTGGCGGCACCAACTTCAACACAGGCAGCTTTGTCGCCTGGAATGACGAACCGATGGATGTCACGATTGATTTGGGAGCATTGGCCTCGCAGGTCGCTGAGCCTGTCGAAGCGCCGTTGCACACCTCGGAAGCGGTTGACATCCCGACATATTCATCTGTCACCCTGTGTGTTCTGGTTGACAAACTGAACTACATCTTCGCCCCGTCCTCGATCGAGGTGAGCCTTTCCGATGACGGT
>CAVCRL010000242.1:0-3839 GCA_963604455.1 Lachnospiraceae bacterium
TCTTCTTCGGGGACAAGAACCGTTTCGTGGACATTCCCGCCAAGAAGTTCAAGCTCGCCGACATTATTGATTTCTGCACCGGGACCGGCATCGCGATGTACGACACCGCCACCGCAGTCCGCCGCCTGAAAGACAACGCCTCAGACAAGTTTTTGGAGGTCATCACCCCGACCGACATCCCGGCATTATTAAGGAAAATTCCTAAGTGCCAAGCCATTGTCACCACCGGCGAGAAGGCCACAGACACCCTCTGCCAAACCTTCGGCACCTCCGCCCCCTCCACCGGTGAATATTCCAGCTTCCATTTCGAAGGCCGCCCGATGCGCCTCTACCGAATGCCATCCTCCTCCCGAGCCTATCCCCTCTCCCTCGACAAGAAAGCCGCCGCCTACAACCGCCTCTTCTCCGACCTCGGAATGGTGTAAGTTCTCCTCAACACCTCACTCATATACTCTTCAAACCAGACTCTCCTCATCCCTACCCGGTAACATTTTGCCCCTTTTCGGTGCCCAAGAACTCCGACCTTCACTCTCAAGCAACACTTTCGGCCGCTCTCGTTGCCAAGGAACTCCAACTGCGAGCCTCACTGGCAAATACCGATACCCAGAATCACAGCGTGATGTTCAAACTGTTGCCTATGAATATCTTAGTTCTTTTCCTTCAGGTGGATTCCACCCAAGAGAATACGTTAAAATACTCATAAACAATGCATTGACGGCCACCTGCTCTGTATCAGCAAGTGGGCGGTAATCTCCTCATAAAGAGCGACATAAGCAATATCCTTTAGCTCATATCATCTAAAGGAGAACGTCTTATTTACAGAGAATCAAACCCTTGCGCTCCACGGCCACCTTTTTCACGGCCATTCTTTCGATGATTCTAAGCGTCAAGATTGCTGACATATTCAAGAATAGTTTTTAACTTTACATTAGTTGAAACCACATAATATTATGGCAGAGAAACCCACTAAAAAGGAAACGGACATATTCAAGGCCATCAAGGAGGATGACTTCGATGAGGTTAAGCGCTTGGTTAAAGGGGAACCGGAACTGGCCCGTGCTGTGGCGCCGAAGAAGCCAGCGGAGACGATGGGGATGTCACCGCTGCAGGTGGCGCTCAACACAGGTTGGCACAGGGAAATCGCCTGGTTTCTGCTGGAGAACGGAGCGGATGTCAACTATATGGCCGGTCCTGAATATAAACTGTACGGGAGCAGTGTGGGGTATCCGGTACTGTTCGATGCGGTTTGCTCGGCTGTGCGGAACGCCAGACGTTATGTTCAAGACCCAAAGACAAGAGAGTTCCGCTGGGTTCACACAAAGGAAGAGGCAGAGATGTCTTTCGGATTTCTGAAACGGATGATCGAGCTTGGAGCGGACGTGAACAAGACCGACTACGATGGCCGCAACTCTTTGATGGAGGCCATCGCTGAGGCCAACAAGCTCTGCCCGATTGTGAATCCGGAGACCGGGCGGCTGTATGAATCGCTTCCAATCACCCCGGAGATGACCGAAGACCTCAGCCGCATATTCAAACTGCTGATAGACAGCGGAGCAGACAGGAACAACAGATCGGCATATTCAAAGAAAACCATCCGAGAGCACTATTGCGCCGAAACCATTTGGCAAATCTGTGGGGACTTGTTCGAGTAGGGCGACACTGGTCACTGAGCCTATTCGAGTAAGGTGACACTTGGTCACTGAGCCTGTCGAAGTGACCGAAGGTGAAACTTTATTTGGATCTTGTGGTCACTTCGACAAGCTCAGTGACCATCAGCAGAGGTCAATGGCTGACGGCTGGTTTTGCAATAATGTGATTATTGAAAACGGATTTGAACCTGTACCGATCAATCGGCCTTGATGCCGTAGAGGTCGTTGTTACCGGAAGGGTAGAACGGGAGGGATGGGTCTTCGATCAAGGCATCAACGTTCAGCTTCTGGCCGGACATCACGTTACGCTCAAGAAAAGACTTCTGGAGATCCAGAGTGAAATGCATAAAGCCGGCGACGGTGTGGTTGTTACCAAGATAGCGGTAGGCCCTGTAGTCAAAACCGTTCTTGGCAAACACTTTGGCGAGAGCGTCAACACCACGGAAGGAATATCCGGCATAGTCTATCTCTGAATATGGAACCAGGTCATCATCGGTGCCGTGCAGCAACATCATCGGGCAAGGTCTGCGGGCATATTCACCGGCATATTCATTAGAACCTTCCTTCACTAGCACCGCTCCGGCGAAGGACATCACTCCCGCATAGTTGAAATTTTCCGGCAACAGGGAAGCGGATGCCGTCCTGTTGCAGATCTCATATTCGGCCTGCAACGAGGTGATCGCCCCGGCGGAGGATCCGGCCACAACGATGTTGGAAGGGTCGATGTCCAACTCGTTCTTATGCTCGATCAGGTAGGATGTCGCACTGAAAAGATCCTCCACCGCAAGGTGTATCGCATTGTCCAGCAGCGCCGTGAACTCAGTGGCGGTCACGCCGCGCACTCCCTTCAGCCCAAGCCGGTAATCGATCGCCACGACCCCGTAGCCAGCACCGGTAAGGTCCCGGAACCACTCCATCGCCGTTCCGTCACGCCTGTTTCCCTCCATAAATCCGCCACCGAACACATAAAGGATAGTCGGCTTCCTGCGGCCGTCAATCTCGGTCACGCTCCCCTCCGCCGGACGGTAGATGTCCATATAGAGCGCCGAGGTGTCCTTTTGGGCATATTTCAATGTCCTGTAAGGAGTTAACTCTTGAGCAAAGGTCGGTGTACCGACATTGAACCAGCACACAAATAACAGTATAATTATAACTACTCTAACTCTCATATTCTCAAACTATTCAATAATATTCCAAAACATTGTCCGAATATCCCGACCGCTCTTTATTGCCACATATTTCCGAATCGGACCATTCGGAGAATCAGATTCCGTCATACGCAATGATTCCTCCAAATATACAGATTTATCTCCAAAGAACACCAGATAGCCGCAGTGCATAAACAGCAATAGTTGACGGAGATGTGTTCCAGGAGACCTGCGGTAACATTTTGGGGCATATTCGTTACCGGAGAGGAACATCTGGTGGGACAGCGGCAGCATTATCGGGCAATTTTGCTGCCATCGTGGCACAAATGGACGGCTACTAGAGCGTTTCCGATGGCCTTTGTTACCGTCGAGGTTCAAATGGACGGTGACGGGAGCACTTTCGGAGGTCTTTGCTGCCGTCGTGGCACAAACGGACGCCGACGGGAGCGTTTTCGGGAGTTTTCGCGACAGGCGAAGACGACTACTCGGCTGAATGCTTGAAGAGTAGGGTGGCGAGGTCGTCAGCGGTAGCGCCACGGAAATAGGAGGCGACGGGCTGGGACGCGAGGAAGGCCTTTATGTCGGCGGGGTCGTAACGGAGGCCGATCATCTTGGCGGACAATTCCTCGGCTGGGGTGTCGAAAAGGAAATCGCCGGTGAAATCGAGGCGGTCGATGAGGCCGTGGTCTATGCGGAGATTGGCTTCGACGTTACCGCAGGCCAGCTTGGCCTTGCAGCGGAAATCGGCCTCGTGGGAATGGCCGTAGATGAAATCCCAAGTGGAGAACTTCTCGTCAGCCTGCTTGTGGACCTCAGCGATCTGCTCGGCGGAAAGGGGCATCTGGCCGTCACCGGCGGAAAGAATCTGATGAAGCTTGGCCTGGAGCTCATCCAAGGAACTGAACTGAGGAAGATATTCCTTCAGGTTAGCCACACGGCTCTTGACCGAGGATATTCCTTTGGCCTGCATCTTCGAGGTCGGAGTGTCGAGCACCTTGATAAGGGTGTCAAGGTCAACGTTGTACATCAGCGTGCCGTGGAT
>CAVCRL010000243.1:0-1091 GCA_963604455.1 Lachnospiraceae bacterium
CCTTCAAGGAAATATGCCGCGACGCCTCGACGATGACCCCTCACTCGATAATGCAGGAATATTACAGCCTGCTTCAGGTCGATCTGGAAAAACACCCGGAGAACTACCTCTGGACGCACAAAAGATGGAAATGACAAAAATTTTATGAATATGAAGAATTACCGCACAGTATCGCTTCTCTGTCTGGCCGCCGCTTTGCTGCCAGCCGGAAGAATCTCGGCCCAGGACCCTGTGGGAACTGTTTCCTACGCCCTTCCTCAGACCACCATCACAATCGAGGTCGAGGCCGTCCGTGAATATTTCTACGCAGGCCCTTACGCCAAGTACGCCCAGAAATATCTTGGTGTGGACGCCCGTCAGGCAGACCAGACCACCTGCACGCTCAGCACGGTCCGTATGACCCCGTACATCGAGGCCGACCAGAATTTCCGCTACTATGTCAATCCTGACAAGGCCACACAGTCTTTCCTTTCGCTTACCTCCCAGGGACTTATCGCTGTCAATGACGGAAGTTTCGGCGAGAGCGCCGAATGGAGGTTCACAACCCAGGCCGGAGCGGATTTCAACGGAAAGGGCGTGAGCTCAAACCTCACATCCGAGGCCGCCACTCTTTACCGTGGAGTCAAGGAGGACGCTTCCTACAACCGCATCGCCGTGCAGCAGAATATGGTTGTCCAGAAGTCCCTTGAGCAGAGGGCAAAGGAGGCTGCCGACATGATATTCAATCTTCGTCAGAAAAGGGTTCAGATCGTCACCGGCGACACCGACGCCACTTACAGCGGCGAGGCTATGGGGGCGGCCCTCAAGGAAATCTCCGCTTTGGAGAAGGAATATATGTCCATGTTCATCGGCTACAGCGATTTCCAGACCCAGAAACTTAAGTGCGATGTTGTTCCGGTAAAAGACAGAAAATCACAAACTTATGTGGCATTCAGAATCTCGGACACCGATGGCATAGTCTCCGCTGACAATATGTCCGGAAAGCCGTATCTTCTTGAGGTTGTCCCTCAGCCGATCGGCGAGGCTTCCGGCAAGGGAGTCCAGTCGAAGACCAATGTGGCCATCTACAGGATTCCGGCCATCTGCACCGT
>CAVCRL010000243.1:1788-3830 GCA_963604455.1 Lachnospiraceae bacterium
GGAGTTGACGGCACCGCTGACTTCGCTTACAGGACCTACAAGACTCCGGAAGGATTCGTGGGCTACAAGATCACCGTCAAGGGACTCAAGGGCGGCCACTCCGGAATGGACATTTCCCTCTTCAGGGGCAACGCCAACAAGATCATCTGCCGCCTTCTCGAAGCCGTGATCTCTGAATATGACGTAAAGGTCGCGTCCATCACCGGTGGATCCCTCCGCAACGCCATTCCGTTCGAGGCCGAGGCCGAGATACTCGTTCCGTCAGCTGACTCGCGCAAGGTCAAGGCTCTCGTGGAGAAGAAGTTCGATGAGTCCAAGTTCGAGTACCAGTACTCTGACCCGGATATGATTCTCATCTATGAGAAGCAGAGCGCTCCGGCTGCCCGCTACATCAGCCCTAAGGTGATCGGCAAGGCAGTCAAGGCCATCCTTGCCTGCCCTCACGGAGTCCAGAGGATGAGCGACACTCTTCCTGGCCTGACCGAGACCTCTACCAATATGGCTATCGTCCGCACCCAGAAGGGACACCTTACTGTTCACTCTCTGACCCGCAGCTCGATCGACGCGGCCAAGATGTATCTCGCCGACTCGATCCGTTACGTATTTGAGCTCGCTGGCGCTAAATATTCGACATCAGGCGCTTACAGCGGCTGGGCACCGAAACTCGGCACTCCTATGATCAAGGTTCTGGAAGACACATTCAAGAGTCTCTTCGGAAAGGAACTCAAGATCACGGCCACCCACGGAGGACTTGAGTGCGCCATTATGGGAGCAAAGTATCCGAATTGGGAGATGGTTTCCATCGGACCTACCATCCTCTATCCTCACTCTCCGGACGAGCGCGTGAACATCGCCTCCGTCGCCGAGACCTGGAAGTTCCTCGTCGCCGTGCTTGAGAATATTCCTGAAAAGTAATGTTCCTCTTTTGCCGACGCGACCATATTCATAGATTTTATTAAATGCGATTTGGCCGCTAATTTGCGAAAGTTGAGATAATTGACTATATTTGCAGTCCTTTTGGGTTGGCATACGTCCCCGAAAGGACTGCAATTTATTTATTATTAAACAATTAAGTCAAATGTTAAAACAGTACGAGACCGTTTTCATCGCTACTCCCGTTTTGTCTGAACAACAGATGAAGGAAGCGGTTGCAAAGTACACCAAGCTTATCGCCGACAACGGTGGCGAGGTAGTGTACGAGGAGGACTGGGGACTCCGTCAGCTGGCATATCCTATCCAGCACAAGACCTCAGGTTTCTATTATCTTATTCAGTTCAAGGCTGAGCCAAGCTTCATCGCCACCCTTGAGACCCAGTATTTCCGTGATGAGAGGATCATCAGGTTCCTTACCGTGGCTCTTGACAAGCACGCCGAGGCTTACGCCGCGAAGAGAAGGGAGAACAGGAACAAGCCTGCCGCTCCTAAGGCTGAGGAGACTCCTGCCGAGGCTCCGGTCGCCGCTGAAGAGAAAAAAGAGGAAAACGCTTAATCAAGGAGGAATAAATTATGGCACAGAATGACGCTCAGAACGCGGGAATCCGCTATCTCAATCCTCCTACAGTAGAGGTTAGAAAGAAGAAGTACTGCCGTTTCAAGAAGGCAGGCATCAAGTATGTTGATTACAAGGACGCTGAGTTCCTCAAGAAGTTCCTCAACGAGCAGGGTAAGATTCTTCCTCGCCGTATCACTGGTACTTCTCTGAAGTTCCAGAGGAAAGTCGCTCAGGCAGTCAAGAGGGCTCGTTCCCTTGCTCTGCTTCCTTATGTAACTGACCTTCTTAAATAATAGGAGAGCGAGATTATGAAGATCATTTTGAAGAAAGAAGTTGCCAATCTCGGCGAGGCCGGAGATGTGGTAGAGGTAAAGTCAGGTTACGGCCGCAACTACCTTATCCCTCAGGGATTCGCTTGCGCCGCCACTCAGTCCGCTCTTAAGCAGCTTGAGGAGACAAAGCGCCAGAGGGCTCACAAAGAGGCCAAGCTTATCGCTGACGCCGAGGCTCTCGCAGCCAAGATCGAGGCCACACCAGTGAAGGTGGCCGT
>CAVCRL010000244.1:0-3805 GCA_963604455.1 Lachnospiraceae bacterium
CCTGCCGCTAGCGTTCATCCTGAGCCAGGATCAAACTCTTCTTTGTATATACACTATATATTTCTCAGTTCGACCCCGACAACTTCATTCTTCTAAAAAAAAGAATCAACGCTCTCTTTTTCGTTCTCGGTACTTGTTGTACTTCCTTCAGTCTTTTCAATGAACTTGTTTGCATTCCTGTTCAGATCGTTTGTGTTTCGTTCCGAACGGGAATGCAAAGGTAGACATTATTTTTGAACCTGCAAACTTTTTCTGAAAAAATTTTAACTTTTTTTATTCATTTTTATTCTCGCCTGCAGTTCCCAAGTACGTATCCTGTCCTTATACAGGTTGTTAGCGTTTACTTTGTCGATATCGAGCGAAGCGTCGGAATTATCGTCCCAACGGCGACAATTATAGACAACATCGTAGATTCGGCCAATCTGGTACTCTCTGGAGACACGAAGTCCCACCGCATAGTCCTCTCCATACTTCGTTGTCGGGAAGTTGATCGTACGGAGCATCGGAACGTAGAATCCGCGCGGAGCGCCGAGACCATTTATGCGCAGAGCGTTGTTGCGGCCATTATCCGGAGTCCACTCACGATGGTCGATAATTCCTGGAGGCAGAGTCTCCATCTGGAAATTCGTCATTCTATAGGTACCGACAACCATAGCACAGTTCTGGGCATAGAATGCGTCCACGAACTTCTGCACTGTGTTCTCATCATAATAAACATCGTCGGAATCCAGCTGGATGGCGAACTTACCGCATTTAGGATGGTGCAGGGCGGCGTTCCAGTTGCCTCCGATGGCGTGATAGCTCTTGTCCTGTGCGATATAGACGAGTTTAGGGTCATCGATGAACTTCTTGATGACATCCACAGTTCCGTCAGTGGAGTTGTCGTCAACCACGATCACGTTATATTTGAAAGTGGTCTTCTGGTTCAGAGCGGAGGTCAGGGCGTCGCCTATCGTGCGTACCCTGTTCTTGCAAGGGATGACAACAGAGGCCTCATATTCAAAGGAATCATCCGAGAACTCGATATGCTTGAATTTCGGCTCCAGATAGCCACCGACATCCTTAAGATGCTGTGTGCAAGCCTTTTCCATCTCGACCTGAACGGCACGGTTCTTAGGATCCACATAATCGAAGATCTTCTCGCCTGACTTACGGGTGTCCGTCTCGATCTCATAGTAGAGATATTCATTTATGTGGACAAGGCTTCCCTTCTGGGAGACTTTGAGGCGCAGGTCATAGAGGCCGGCATATTCATAGTCAACGTCCATTCTGGCGACGGCTTCCTTCAACGCGGAGGTTCTGTAGATCAGCACAGAGCCGAAATCGAAGTCATCGCGGAGCGCGCCCTCCTGGCAGTCGATCACCGGAGCGAAGGCGCGGTTGCCGTCCACCTCGTTGAAATGGTCGGCATAGACCATAGCGGCGGAGGAGTCCTCGGCGATGGAGAGGAAACGCTCAAGGGCGAACTGGCCGAAGCTGAGTTCCGTCGTCTTGGTGTAAATCATTGTGAAAGGAGCGGTCGCGGACTCGGCGATCTTCCTGATGCCGGCTGTGCTTTTGAATATGGCCGCGTCAAGGAACTCAACCTTGGCGACCTCGGACTCGGCGCGGAGGTTCGCGGCGGTCACAGCCACCTGCTCATCGCTCACATAAGGGACAAAACAATCTATTCTTTTCATATATTATAAGGAATATTAATTCTAGCAGACGCAAAAATAAGTAAAATATTCGGTAAAAATTGATACATTTGTCAAATAGTCACGCAGGGTGGGCGAACAACCGCCGCCTGAAAGCGGAACAAGATTTACCATAGGCAGTTATCTGCCTGCAAATGTTATGAATATGACCATAAGAAGAACAATGATTCTGGCCGCGGCCATCTTGGCCACCGCCACGGCTATGACAGCCCAGGAAACTCCCAAATGGTTAAGGAAAAGCGCCATCTCACCGGACGGAAGCAAGGTGGCGTTCTGCTATAAGGGTGACATATTCACTGTTGGAGTGAACGGTGGAAGAGCTCTTCAGATCACGACCAACCAAGCCTACGATTCGGATCCGCTTTGGACCCCGGACGGAAAAAAGATTGTATTTTCCTCCTACAGAGCAGGTTCCAAGGACATATTCATTACATCCGCTGAAGGTGGCGTGCCTAAGCGGTTGACTGACTATCCAGGCAACGAGACTCCGCTTTGCGTCCTCGAAGGAGGCAGGGTTCTTTTCCAGGCCGGCATCCAGCAGGACGCGGTTTACGGTGGATTCCCTGGCAGTCCGCAGATCTGGCAGGTGGATGAGAATGCGGGAAGGCCTCAGCTTGTCACTTCCCTACCGCTTATGGCGATGAGCGTGAACAACGCCGGAGAGGTCATCTATGAGGACTACAAAGGCTACGAGGATCCGCTCCGCAAGCACCACCAGTCATCCGTGACAAGAGACATCTGGCTCTATAAGCCGGCCTCGGCACAGGGCGAGAGGTTCAGGGTCACCGGCGACGGGACATTCACGAAACTGACATCGTTCATCGGAGAGGACAGGAATCCGGTCTTCGCCGCTGACGGAAAGACATTTTATTATATATCAGAGGCGGACGGGACTTTGAACGTCTATAAAGCCTCAACCGGGGATCCTGGAGAGCCAAAGCAGCTGACACATTTCAAGGACAACCCGGTAAGATTCCTTTCAGTGTCAGGCAACGGCACGCTCTGCTTCTCCTGGAACGGAGACCTCTACACAATGACGGACGGCGGCGAGCCAAAGAAGCTCGACATCACCGTGGCGAAGGACGAGACCGAGAATGATGTTGAATATCTCACCTTCTCGACCGGAGCGTCCTCTATGGCGGTGTCCCCTGACGGAAAAGAGATCGCTGTCGTGATCAGAGGCGATGTCTTCGTCACGTCCGCCGACTACAAGACCACGAAGAGAATCACCAACACACCGGAGCAGGAGCGCAACGTCAGCTTCTCAAAGGACGGACGCGAGCTTTACTATTCATCGGAGCGGAACGGCCATTGGGGAATATATAAAACCTCGCTGACCGACAAGAAGGAAAAGAGGTTCACCTACGCCACAAAGTTCAAGGAAGAGCTTGTGACTTCGGAAGGCGAGACCTGCTTCCAGCCGGTTGTCTCTCCGGACGGGAAATGGGTGGCTTTCCTGCGCGACAGGACCGAACTGGTCATCAAATCCACGAAGGACGGGAAGGAAAAGTCACTGCTCAAGGGCGTGAATTACTCCTATGTCGATGGAGACCAGAGCTTTGAATGGAGTCCGGACAGCAAGTACCTTATGAGTAACTATCAGATCAACGGCGGATGGAATAACTCCGACATCGCGTTGATCGACATCGAGAGCGGCGAGATCACGAACCTGACCCAGAGCGGCTATTCCGACGGGAACTTCAAATGGACGCTCAAAGGCAAGGCGATGGCCTGGGAATCAGACAAGGACGGTTACCGCAGCCACGGAAGCTGGGGAGCCGAGAGCGACATCTACATTATGTTCTTCGACGGCAAGGAGATGACCAAGTTCTACCAGGACAAGGAGGACGCGGAGATCGCCAAGGCCCTTGAGGACGGAGACAAGTCCGAGAAGAAGATCGAAAAAGAGGAGAAGAAGGAAAAGAAAGATTCTGTCAAGCAGGCGGAGAAGCCGGAGAAACTCTTTCTTGATCTGGAGAACAGGGAGTTCCGCACAGCCCGCCTGACACGCTTCTCCGGAAGACTCGGCGACTTCTATCTCACCCAGGATGGGACCAAGTTGTTCTACACCACAAGGTTGGAGAAGAGCTATGACCTCTGCCAGATGG
>CAVCRL010000245.1:0-3791 GCA_963604455.1 Lachnospiraceae bacterium
CAATGTCTGACAGGCCCATACCATCTTCGAACGTGTCCGTGTGGCACAGCCAGTGAGGGATGTTGTGTACGGTCCAAAATTCATTGACAGTGACCATCAGGAACATTGTCATTCCGCGCAGCATATCGATTGCTCCGTTGCGCTTTCCAAGTAGGCTATTCTCCATTTTTTTCAGTTGATATGTGATGAAACGCTATCCATTGCTCCGGACCGCGTTGTCTGCAAATATAGCCAATAATATGGTCTGAATAACGTCCACTGGAGTGCTTTGTCAGCAGACAAACCATTTATGACAGCCTTTCTACCATGTGCGGTGTGCTTTTGTCCTAAATTTGCGATATATTATATAACACTGGAATATATGAAAAAATTCTTGATGATTATGGCGGCTCTGACGGTGACGATGTCACTTACCGCCTGCGGGAAAGAACAAAGAGTAAAAGAGCTGGAAGAGCTGGGGGGAAATGAAACCACTCAGGACAGCAAGGTTGTTGTGGCGTATGTCACATCGTGGACCACAGTGATGCCGAATCCTGACAGGATCACACATATAAACTACGCATTCGGCGGTGTGGCGAAGGATTTCAGCACATTGGAAATAGATAATGTCGCACGCTTGAAAAGCCTGGTGGAACTGAAGTCCAAGTCGCCGAAACTGAAAATCTGTCTGTCAGTAGGAGGCTGGGGACGAGGCAATTTCAGCGAGATGGCAGCATCCGACAAATACCGCAAAGCCTTTGCGGAGGACTGCGCGCGAACGGTCAAATCTCTGAATATAGATGGCATCGACATAGACTGGGAGTTCCCGACAAACTCCTCTGCCGGAATATCTGCCTCCCCGGATGACAAGGCTAACTTCACCCTGCTGATGAAGGATCTGCGCGAGGCGCTCGGACAGGGCAAGCTTCTGACTTTGGCCACCGTGTGCAGCGCCCAGTACATTGACTTCAAGGGCATACTTCCCTATATTGATTTCGTGAATATAATGGCATACGATATGGCTTCCGCACCGTACCATAACGCACCTCTCTACCGGGCCGACGCAAACGGAAAAGTGTCTGGTTATGTGGGCTATATGACGGTTGACGAGTCAGTGGAAGCTCATCTGAAAGCAGGGGTGCCGGCCGACAAACTTGTCCTTGGTATGCCATTCTACGGCCACGGAAACGGTAAGGACTACGGTGGATACGTTGACTATAGGGATAACAAAGGACCGAAGACCGGACATCAGGAATTGTGGGACGAAATAGCCAAGGTGCCTTACTATGCGAACGCGAAGGGAGAACTTCTTTTGGGATTCGATAACGTCCGTTCGATACGAGAAAAATGTAATTACATAAAGGAAAAAGGTCTGAAGGGCGGTATGTATTGGGATTATGGCGCCGACAACGATGCCGGTGACCTTTCGAAAGCCGTAGCTTTTGTGCTTTTGGACAATAAATAAACAACCGTTCCTGACACTAACACACCTTCTGTCGTGGCTGTTTGCCGCGGCGGAAGGTGTGTTACTTTGAGAGGATGATTATTTAGAACGGGTACCCGACACCGAAATGGAGGGTGTAGCCGTCTTTCTTTAGCCATTGGGACGGAGATCGCCAGCGGGCGGTGTCGAGGGACGGGTCATAGACTTTCATACCCATATCGAGACGGAGGATCAGGAAGTTAAGGTCCACGCGGAGACCTATGCCCCAGTCGGCGGCAAGGCTGGCGGCGAGGTTCTTGAGGTCGAAATGGGTGTGGGAGCCATCGTCTCCGTCGGTCTCTTTCAAGGTCCAGATGTTGCCGACATCCGTGAAGACAGCGCCGCACAACTTCCAGAACATCGGGAAACGGTACTCCAGATTGGCTTCCAACTTCACGTCACCGGTCTGGCTCGGAATCACGAACGTCGTGTCTGCCTTTGAGTTGCCCGGGCCAAGGGAACGGGCCTGCCAGCCACGCATACTGTTCGCGCCTCCGCTGTAAAACTGTTTCTCGAACGGAATTGTGGATGAGTTGCCGTAGGCGTAGCCGACACCTCCGAGAAGGCGCATCGCCAAGGCTTGCCCTCCGTTCTTGCCAAACACAAACGTCTTGCCCAACGTCAGTTCCGTGCGTATGTACTGGGAATATGGAGTGTTCCAGATAAGCCTGGAGCCATATTCATCACTTTTCATCGCTTTGTTGAACAGGCTCAGGACATTGCCGGAGGCATCGAGTTGCAGACGGGCATATTCATAGGTCTCCTTTGGAACCAAGGCTGTGCTGGTCGTGTAGTAGGCCACGAGACCGGAGCCGACATCGAAGTGGTTCTGGTAGGCGTCCCTCATAAACGGGTTGCCGGAAAGAGTGGTGTAGAAGTTCGGGTCGAGATTCGTCAGCCTGACGATCTTGGCCTGTATCGGGTAGAACTGATAGAAGAACTTTCCGTTACGCAGCGAGCCAGAATAACCGTAGGATGTCGAGATCATATTCCTCGTATATTCAGGACGGTTCTGGTAGTTATATGAAGCGTTGATTTCGGTGCGTGGCACGGACGGCCCCTTGAATATGGAATTCGGCAGACCGAGGAACTCCGGGAAACTCAGACCGGCGGAGACACCGAACTCGTTGGACTTGACGCTCCGGTCATCGTACTTGAACTGGAAATTGCCGAGGAATCCAAGATTCAGCCACTGGGCACCGTGGAATATGTTCTTATGGTAATAATTCAGCTGCGGCGATATGCCGATCAGACCGGTCGAGTTCGTGGAGCCTTCCAGATTGACCTTGAAGCCCTGCATCCTTGATCTGGTGAGGTTGATGTCGCAGTCCACTATTCCAGAGTCACGGGGATTCAGGGAGACGTTGACCCCGCTGAACATCCTCAATGCGGAAAGTCTGGAATATGTCGTGTTCACCTCATTCTCATCGTACTGGTCTCCGGGATGGAGAGTGCACATATTCCTAAGCACTTTGTCATTGAATCTCAGGTCTTTATCGTATGAGATGGAGACATCGCCCAAGTTATATTTCCGGTGCGGACGGGCATATTCAGGAGTCTGGTTCCTGGTATATTCCTTGACCATCATCAGAAGGCCGGCGGTGTCCGGGGAGTTGAGTGTGTCCGCCTCGAACGAGAAGTAGTTCTTCGAGAAGCCGAAGTAGCCTTTGCGTCTCATAGCTGAGGCGCAGCGCTCCGTCTCCTTTTCCAAAGCGTCCTCGGAGAGGTAGTCGCCAGACCGCACTGTCATCGCGGAAGTGTCGGCAAGGAAATCCTCCTTGAACTCTCCGTCCGGCACTGAATAGGTTATCTCCCCTATCCTGAACCGTTTGCCAAGAGTGATTGAATATGTCACATTAACTTTCCGGCCTTTTACCTCGATGTCGCTCCGCACGTCCGAACCGTAGTAGCCAAGATATTCAAGATGCCTGTTGATGTTCTCGATCGAGGCTTCGACCTGGGACGGCTGATAGACCACAGGCGCGGTCCCGATGCTTCTGATGAAGCGGTTGATGGCCTTGTCTGGATTCTTTCCGGACCAGTTGTAGAGGTTCAGGAACGGATTCCAGCCGAAGATTATGTACGAGTTCGGCTTCTGCTTGATGTACGACTCGACTTTCTTTGTGTTGAATTTGTTGTCGCCTATGACTTCCACCTTGTTGGACGCCAGGCGGTACTGTCCATCCTCCAGAACACGTGTAGTGCTGCACGAGAAACTCAGCGCGGCGGCGGTGGCCAGGGTGGCCATCAAAGAAAAAAACGAGGATTTTGCCATCATATTCTACAAAAATAGCAACCCTTTCTGATTTTTCTTCAAATTTGGGTCAAA
>CAVCRL010000246.1:0-3785 GCA_963604455.1 Lachnospiraceae bacterium
GAATAGTGGTGATGGATGCCGTTGGCGAAGAAAAGCCTCTTGGCATAGACGGTGAAGTTCTGGAAATCAGCGCATTCACGGTCACCTTTATATTCATTGAGAATATCCTCGACCACGTGCCGGATCGGGAGGTTCCACTTGCAGTACTGATCCCAGGTGATGTCGCGGCCCAGCTTTGCGGCCTCCGAAAGATGGTAGGCATATTCCTTCTGCCTGAGGCTCAGGGCATCCCATCCCGGCACTTGGAAACGGATCACCTTGAGATCGGCGAACTCGTCCAGAAGGTAGTGGAAATCATTGTCTTGGGCTTTTTTCCCCTCTTGTCCGCACGAGCAGAGAGCGGCGGCGGCTCCGATAGATAGAATCATCTTTACTCCTATATTCATAAAAATTTGTTTTTGGCTCGTAAATATAACCATTATTCAGGAATTTCCGTATATTTGTCAGTCTCGTGCCGTCTCATCCGGCGCGGGGAAAAATTGAAAGACAAACTATGAATATATTGAATACCATAGCCAGGGCGGCCACGACCGCACTCATCCTGATCGCGGCCACTGGATGCTGCAAGAACAACTTGGACGAACCGGTCAACGAGAACCGTAAGGTCCTGCTTTTCTACGAATGCGCATTCAATGACATCGGATCATATATGACGACGAATACGGACGATCCGGACAAGGGTCTTCCGGCCGGATATATTCCAGGCAAGTCCGGTGACGTTCTTCTGGTATATTCAAGGACGGCCAAGGGAAGGTACGACTACACTCCGGTCAATTCCTATCTCAGACGCATCTACAAGACCCGCAAAGGAAAGATGGTCTCCGATACCCTCAAGGTGTTCGACAAGGAGACGATAGCCGCGTCGCCGGCCACACTCAGGAATGTGCTGACGCTTGTCAAGGAGGAGTTCCCCGCCAAGGGCTACGCGATGGTATTCTCCTCGCACGGCTCCGGGTGGCTCCCTGCCGGCTACTATTACAGTCCGTCCAAATTCGAGGAGGACCACAAGGCTGACCTTTCAGCCGCCGAAGGACGCATCGCGGCGCAAAGCATTGAATATCCAAGGCTTCCGGTTCCGGAAGGCGATCTGGCTGACACCGATCCGTTTTACGGGAGGATGCGGTCGCTCGGCCAGGATTTCATAAAGGGAAGCTATTACGGCCACGAGATGACCACAAGCGAGTTCGCCGACGCGATTCCGTACCATCTGGACTACCTTCTTTTCGATATGTGCTTCACCGGCGGTGTGGAGGTGGCATACGCGCTGAAGGACAAGGCTGATTATCTGGGACTTTCCCCGGCCGAGGTGATCGGGGAGGGTATGTTCGACTACACCAAGATCACCTCTTTCCTGCTTGACAGGGAGAAACCGGACCTTGAGGGGCTTTTCCGGAATGCCTTCGAGCTTTACAACAACCAGAAAGGAGAATACCGCTCCGCGACGGTCAACCTCGTGCGCACCGATGGACTGGACAACCTGGCGAACGTCTGCTCAAGGCTGTTCAATGAATATTCCGACACATTGTCAAACGCCCCTGCCCATCTGATCCAAGGCTATTTCAGAGACGGCAGGCACTATTACTACGACCTTGAGGACACGTTCAGGAAATGCACGTCCTCCAGTGAGGATCTTAAATCACTCAGCGACGCCATCAACCGCTGCGTGGTATACAGGAACGCCACACCGACTTTCCTGAACCGGTTCGACATCACGGATTATTCCGGGTTCAGCACATACCTTCCTTGCGCCGGGACTCCGCTCCTTGACCTTTATTATAAGGAGGAGCCGTGGAACAAGGCGACCGGATTTGTAAAGTAATCAAAATATTCCTATCTTTGCCGCGCAATTACAAAGCGTACGCGCTTTTGGTGCAATGGGGTTCCGGGAGGTCCGGAACTGAGTAACACATTTTAAACAACAAAACAATGAAGCATTTTGAGCTTAACGGCAAAGTCCGTGAAGTCGGCAACAAGGCCGTAATCAAAGCGTTCCGTAAGCAGGGTCTCGTTCCTTGCAACCTCTACGGACCAGGTCTGGAGAACGTTCTCTTCACAGTAACAGAAAGAGACCTTATGGGAATCACCCACACTCCGGCGTCATTCATCATCGACATCAAACTTGACAACGGCAAAGCCTACACAGCTGTCGTTCACGAGCTTCAGTATCATCCTGTAAAGGACAACTGCCTTCACGCCGATTTCCTCGCCGTCACAGAGGACAAGCCTGTGACCATCAAGGTTCCGGTTGTTGTAAGCGGTCACCCTGTCGGAGTACAGAGAGGTGGTAAGTTCGTTCTCGTCAGCAGAGAGGTACGCATCAGCGCCCTTATGAACGATCTTCCTGACACGATCAACCTCGATGTCACCAAGCTCGACATCGAGAAGCGCATCGTCGCCGGCGACATCAAGGTCGAGAACGTGACCGTTGTAACTCCTAAGTCAACCATCATCTGCGCCGTGAAGTCAACACGTCAGCTCGCCGCGCAGCTCGCACACGAGGAGAAGATGGAAGGTGCGGAGGAACACGAGACTGCAACTGAGGAATCTGCTGAGCCGGCTGCTGAATAAGCCAGCTCAAACCTCTGAAGAAGACACTGGAATGAACTACCTTGTCGCAGGATTGGGAAACATCGGCGCGGAGTACGCTTCTACCAGACACAATATGGGGTTTATGGTGTTGGATGCCTGGGCTCAGGCATCCAATACTGTTTTCAGGACGGAACGTTACGGGGACGTGGCCGAGATCTCATTCAAGGGACGGAAGTTCTACCTTTTGAAGCCTTCCACCTATATGAATCTCAGCGGTAACGCTGTCCGTTACTGGATGGACAGACTGAAACTTCCGCTTGAGAACCTCATCGTGATCTGTGACGACCTGAACCTTCCGTTCGGGACGGTCAGGATGCGCAAGAACGGAAGCGACGGCGGACATAACGGACTGAAGGACATCCAGGCCAGGCTGGAGACAACGCAATGGGCGAGGATCAGGATTGGGATAGGCAACAATTTCTCACGTGGAGCCCAGGTTGACTATGTGATCGGACAACTTGCCGATGAGGAGAAAGCGGCTGTTCCGGGAATATGTGACAGGGTCATCGAGGGGGTCAAAAACTTTGCGACCATCGGACCGGACAGGGCGATGAATCTGCTTAACATCAAGCCTAAAAAAGAAGAAAATGAGGGTTAAAGCGGCGGAAAACCAGTATTTTTTGCCGGAAATATTTGTTAATTTCATTTTTTTACATAACTTGCGCACCGTTAAGTGATACAAAGCCGAATTTTATAACATTACACATAGTTCAACTATTCACAAAAAATTAAAAAATGGAAAATCTTGTCGCTAAAATCAAGGAAGAGCTCAATGTTTTCGTAGAGAACGCGGACGCTCAGGTAGAAAAGGGTAACAAGGCCGCCGGCGCACGCGCCCGCAAGGCCGCTCTCGAACTTATGAAGGATCTTAAGGAATTCAGAAAGGTTTCTGTTGAAGAGTCCAAGAAGTAAGAAGAAGACGCAATACCAAAAAAGGGGGAGGCAAAGTTTGAAACTTTGCCTCCCCCTTTTATTGTAGAGATGATTCTATTAATAACTCTTAGCGATGGCGATGAAGTCGTCAGCCTTGAGAGCGGCGCCACCGATGAGGCCACCGTCGATGTCCTTCTGTGCGAAGAGCTCCTTGGCGTTTGACGGCTTGCAGCTTCCGCCGTAGAGGATTGTGGTGTCCTCGGCTACGGTCTCACCGAACTTCTCGGCAAGCACCTTGCGGATGCATGCGTGGATCTCCTCAG
>CAVCRL010000247.1:0-2376 GCA_963604455.1 Lachnospiraceae bacterium
ATGTACTTTTTCAGGATGCTGAAGCGATGAATGAATATGCGGTTGTGCAGCCGGTCATCCTTCCGGATCTCAGGGTAGCCGAGCTGCCTCATATGCCTCCCGATCCTGCGATAAAGCGCCGTCGCCTTGCCGGCCAACTCATCCAACTTCCTGCTTCTCAGCCACTCGATGAGTTCAAGAATATGCTTGCAGGTGATGTCGCAGATGAATTCGTCCCCGGAAAGGTACATCCTCATCACGCCCTCTGGAACGGTCGGAGCGTTGATGATGGTGCGCAGCCCGACATATTCATCACAGATTTTTCCGGCGTTGCGGATGAAGCCGTCGCAGAGGATCTCCGTGTCCGAGCCGATGCGGTTCTGCTTGATGTGCGCCAATTCGTCGCGCAGGGCGCTTTTGACGATGGCAGCGAACATCTTGATCTGATATTCATATTCAGAGATCAGGGTTCTGGTCGGGTTGGACGCCATCTGGATGAACGCCTCGCGGATGTTGCGAAGAGGCAACGCCGGGCCTTCCACTATCTCGCGAAGCAGGAAAACGGGGGTGATGAGGCGGATGTTCGACTTGACATCCTGATAGAACATATCCTTTGGATAGGTGGCCCTGTTGATGTCGAGACTGCCGGGCACGAAGAACCACATCGCCAGAGAGAAGTCGTTCATCCGCAGCTTCTTGCGGGTGACGAAGCCGACTTTCAGCTCTATCGAGTAGCGGTCGTGGATTCTGGTGTCGATCTCGATCATAGGAATGTTCCGTTTATAGACGTGACGGTGTCAACATCTATTTTACGAATATAACAAATTATCCCACAAAGAACAAACCCGGGGTGATGCCGAGCCATTTGAGGACGGTCTCGCCCCAAAGGAGGATTATCAGCCAGGAGATGGTCATCATCGTGATGCCGAACTTGAAGGCATCCGTCATACTGTACTGGTTGGTGTTGTACAGGAGGGCTGCGGGCTTGCTGTTGAAAGGCAGCACATAGACGTGCTCGATCAGCATCGAGACAGGAAGCGCGAGGCTGATGACCGGATAGCCGAACCGTTCGGCGATGCCCATCGCGATCGGCACGAAGATCATTGTCCTGATGGTCTTGGACTGGAAAACCAGACCGGAGTACATCATCAGGAACGTCAGAATGACGTACAGCACCCAGAACTGAGTGTTGTCGGTGATGCCCATCGAATCGAAGGCCGCGTTGACCATCGTGCCTGGCAGACCGGTGATGTTCAGGCCGGCTCCCAGGGTGTAGGCTCCTGCGGAGAACAGCATCAGATGCCACGGAATGTCAACGTCGTTCCATTTCACGACTCCGATTCCCGGCATCAAGGCGATCACGGCACCGATGAAGGCCACGGTCGTGGCATCGATCCCGTGCAGGCTGTCCGTGCACCAAAGGATGAGGACACCCATAAATATTCCCACAGCCTTCCATTCCTCGACGGTCATCTTGCCCATCGCGTCCAGCTCGGTTTTCAGACGCTCCAGACCGCCGTCAATCTGCGGCTTCTGTTCGTCCTTTTTCATCGGGAAGAACACGTACATTCCCATCAATAGGCCGATGATCAGAATCAAGAAACTCATCGGACCGCAGGACACCAGCCAATCCGAATAGCCGAACTGACTTGCCCCGGCGGCACCGAATATCAAGGAGATGGCCAACAGGTGGGCCCCGCTGCCGGTGTAGAAGGCGTTGGCCCCGATGTTCACCTGGAACAGATTCTGGATCACGAGGTTGCGCCCGAAATTGTTGCGGTGGCCGTCAGACGCTCCGTAGATGGCGCAGACAACCATAAAGATCGGAAGCATTATCGTGGCCTTGACGGTCGTGGCGGAGATGAACATCGAAAGCACGATGTTGATGATGAGGAAACTCCACAGAACTCCTTTCGCGGTCTTGCCGAACTTGATCACGAACCACATCGCAAGGCGTTTGGCGAACTTGGTCTTGACAAGCATCGAGGCGAGGACGAACGACAGGATATTCAGCCACATCACCGGGTGTCCCAACTGGGCGAAGGCTTCCTTCTGGGTCGTGACCCCGCAAAGGACAATCAACAGGATGATTATCAGCGAGGTGAGATAGTTTGGAATCGCCTCGGTCATCCAAAGGATAAGGCCTGCCACAAATATGGCCAACATCGCATAGTTGGACCTTATGAACGCGGGCAGGCCTATCTCGTTCAGTCGTGCCAGGGCCTTTCCCGACACGGATTCAGCGGTGATGCTGTCGATGAAGCCGAAATGTCCGAACCAGTAGATAAGGACAAAGGCAAGTATGGCGAGCGGGCCGCCGAGACGCGCCATCCAGATCTCGAAGCTGCTTTTCTGCATCTTCGGGAGCTTTTCGAGGCGGTAGTTGTTCATATCTAA
>CAVCRL010000247.1:2494-3769 GCA_963604455.1 Lachnospiraceae bacterium
CGAACCAACGTCGCTTCGACAAGCTCAGCGACCGTAGAATCTACTTCCAGTTCTTGTAAGGATTCTTCATCAGCATCGAGTTGTAGTACTTGGCGTCGCCGGTGACCTCCTCGCCGAGCCAGGACGGCTTGTCGAAAGCCTCGTTCTCGTCGGAAAGCTCCACCTCGGCCACGGTAAGTCCCTCGTTGTCACCGTAGAACTCATCCACCTCGTAGGTGTGCTCCCCGGCCTTCACAAGGTAACGGGTCTTGTCGATGACACCAGGCTCGCAGATCTCCAGCAAAGCCTTCACATCCTCGACAGGAATCTCCTTCTCCCACTCGAAACGGCTCGCGCCGCTGGCGTTGCCGATTCCCTTGATGGTGATGAATCCCTTGTCACCCTTCACACGCACGCGCACAGTCCTTTCCGGAACGCTGCTGAGGTAACCCTGAGTGATTCTTGTAGCCTTGAACGCGTCTGACTTGAAGTCCCCGTTCACCAAAAATTTCCTTTCGATTTCCTGTGCCATAATCTATTCGTTTGCAAGAGGTTTGTCAATCATTCCGATAACACGCTTGATAGCCTGAAGGTAGTTGATGTTCTCCACGCCCTCAAGGCCGACATCCTTGATGGTCTTCTTGATGTCCTCGATCTCAGTGGACTCACTGTTGATGGTCACGACCTTGGCGCCGTTGATCAGCACGTTGCCGACCTCGCAGATCGTGTCGTTGACCATATAGCCGAAACGCTGTTTGTGGACACGCACTGCGGCAAGGTCAGGGTTGGCCTTGACCATCGCGATGAACTCCTCGTAGGTGTAGGTGTCCTTCGTCAGCTTAGGCATCTCCACCATAAAGGCCGGGAAAACCTCCTCTTCAAGCACCTTGGCGCTGATCGGGAACTCACCTTTCATCAGCGGATTCCACTGCTCAAGGCCATCGACTGTCTGGACGTAGGTCTTGATGTCCATCTTGCCGTTGCGGATCTTGGTGTTGTTGATGTCGTTCTTGCGTGAGATGATGTAGATCTCGTCGCTGGAGCGCTCCCAAACCTTCTCAGGAACAGGAACGGACAGACGCGCCATCCTCTTGTGCGCCTCGCAGAAGCACTGTCCGAACGAGCGGAACTCGAAGCGAGGTTTTGAGATCTCGCCAATCTTCATTTCTTCTTTTGCCATAGCAATCAATTATTTATGAATATATTAAATTATTCCAAACCTTCGACCTTGTCGCTTGTCTCGTTGGCGTTCTTGGCGGACGGAGTGGCGGAAGTGAAGTACCACTCACCTGTTCC
>CAVCRL010000248.1:0-3749 GCA_963604455.1 Lachnospiraceae bacterium
AACTGAAATCAGGTATAAAAAACAAAACCGAGTCAACCTAAATCAGGAAAATACAGTTTATCCGGTGGGAAGGGTGCTCGCCGGACAAACAAAAAGGTTGAACGGGGAGCTAAAAAGGATAGTTTTTCGTACATTTGCCCTGACTTATCAAACAATGGTATATGGAATATCTGTCTAAGGAACGCTACGACCAGATTGTCGCGGAACTTAATCATCTTATTGATGTTGAATATCCCCGGATCAAGGAAGATCTGTCTGACGCACGCGCGCAGGGGGATCTGAGCGAGAACGCTGAGTATCGCTCGGCGAGAAGGGCGCAGGCCAAGGCCATCAGCAGGATACGTTTTCTGCAGAAGGTCCTGCAATATTCAAGGATCATCGACACATCCGCATTGCCGAAAGATCAGATTTCATTGCTCAGCAAGGTGGAGTTCACGAACCTGGCCTCCAACGCCAGAATGACATATACCATCGTGAGCCCGCACGAGATGAATCTTGAGGAAGGCAAGATCTCCTGCAAGTCCCCGATTGGCGCGGCGCTGATGGGGCGGAAAGAGGGCGAGGTCGTGGATGTCCAGGCTCCGTCCGGGACTTTTCAGATCAGGATTGAGAGTGTGTCGGTCGGATAACGCCGTTCCGATGAGGACACCGGAACAGTTCCTATGAAGACACGGGAACGGCAAAGTCAGGAAGAAGGTTCAGCTCACCCTTTTTTCAGAAGATAATGCTTGCGCAGAGGCTCGGGGAACTTCTCGATGGAGTAACGGAGCATCGTGCGGGGCATCGAGGTGGCATATTCATCAAGGAAGAGTTCCAGACGGCGTTGGTCCCGCTTGCCCGCCTCACGCAGCATCCAGCCTATCGCCTTGTGCATCAGGTCGTGAGGGTGGCGCATCAGTTTGACCGCCAAGGCATACGTGTCATCCTGCTCCCCCGCCCTTATAAGCGTCATAGTCGAGACGACAGCTATCCTCTGGTCCCATAGCAAGTCGCTCCCGGCCAAAGAATACAGCAGTTTCCGCTCGGGAATATTCCTAAGAAGATAGCCTCCGACAATCGCCGGGGCGGACAGGTCCACAAGGTCCCAATTATTGATCGCGGCCGTGTTGGAAAGGTAGAAATCCAGCACCTCCTTCGGAACGGATTTCCTGCATTGGAGCACGAGTATCAGCAGCCCGCAAAGCCGGACCTCGTGCCACGGGGACTCCAACAACTCACGGATCTCAGGCAAAGACGCGTCCAGACGCTTTCGGGCGACTGCCCTGACATCCGGGACCACGACCCCAAGAAAGCGGTCCCCTTCACCATATTCGCCGGGACCGCACTTGAAAAAACGTGGCAGCATCACCCGTTTCTCCTCCGAATGAAGAGCGTCAAGTTCCGCTGTCACGTTATCACAAAACATTGACATCCAATCTTCTGGATTACCTTAGGAACTTAGAAGCGAAGAGGCACTCCTATAAAGAATGTATTATATGATGTCTTCAGGCTCTCAGCGGCTTCCGTGACAAACGGACGGTACTCATATCCAATCGTGAGCATATCCTTTATTATCACCTTTATGCCGACCTGAACACCCAACTGGAATCTCTTCCAATGATCGTCACTCTCACCATAAGTGTCAAAGAAACTTGCAGACTCACCATCATATTTTGCATTTGCCAGGATATTCAATCCGGCAGCCAAACCAGCATAAGGGCGGAATGACAAAGGAGAGTCCTTGACATCAAACTGATAACCGATGTTCACTGGAATCACCGCGGTCAGGAAATTAAGTTTAATCTTTTCGTCCGAGAATGAATAATCCTTCCAAGCATAGTGAATATCAACGCCATAGTCTGCGTACAGAGGCACGCTTGACGAAACATAGTTGCCCATTGAGAAACCGGCCATCACACCGGACGTGTTGATGCTGGAGTCATCTTTCAAAGTATAAGGGGAATAACCAGCACGGATCAATCCACCAGCCCATTGTGCTGACACAGAAATCGATGATGTGAGGATGGCGGCCGCCACCATAAGTACCTTAATGCATTTCATACCTTAATTGATTATTTATAGATTAGTGATATTTGGTTATAACTCTATCATTATCGCAAATATATGCATTATTTGTTTCCAATCCAATAATGAAACAGCATATTTTTCAGAAAGTACAGATGTAAGTGAGTTTCACGGGATAATCTTGAGATGGCATATTATGGTATAGTATGCTGATCCTAGACCCACACAATATTATGTCGGCCGGTCTTAAGTCAGAAGAGCAGTCCTCTTCTAACTCAGATTCTTGCCGTGGCAGTTGCGGTAGGAGAGGTGGCTGCCGCAGGGACAGGGGGCGTCCGGCGGGGTCGGAGGGACGAAGAGGCCAAGGATCGGGTTCTTTTTGATCATCGCCTGGATCGGGTCATCCTCGGTCTGGAGGACGACTTTCAGGCAGTTCTTCTCGTTGGAGGAATATCCTTTCAGCAGCCATTTCGGGAGGGTGTTGGCATAGGCGGCGACGATTTCCATACATTCGTCGTAGTCCTCGAAGGACTCGATGTCCTCCTGCTTGCGGGAGACGCTTGCGAATATGGCCTCGGTCGTGTCGTTCTTCCCGATCATCTGGGCATTCATCCAGATGTCGTGTTCCTCACGGACCAAGTCCTCACCGGCATATCCCAGATTGCCAAGCATCTCGACCAGTCTCCGGCCTTCCATTGAATCCAGACCATAGACAAAGTACGGAGAACCGGCACCGGCCTTCAAGGCATCCTCCGGAGTGAACTGACGCAAGGACTCTATCCCGGCATATTCCTTTCTGCGGTTAAGGATGTCATCAGGATCGAATATATTCGGAGCGCACATATACCGCTCTCCGTCGGAATCGACCCTGCAGAGCTTCATCACCGGGCTCTCGTACACCATATTCGTGAAATATTCGATGCTGTGCCTGCCGGACCATTCCCAGTAGTCCAGCATCTTGTCGAAAAACTCATCGACTGTCATTATGCCGTAGAGGCACAGATAGCCCAGCGCGGCCTGCTCAGTCTCGAAAAGGCCGCTTTCCGTGCCTTCCTTCAGAACGTTGTCGATGTGGGGTGCGACCACGTCGTAGAATTCCTTCGGAATCCAAACCTCTCTGAAATTCTCGTCGGTGGTGTCGGAACCGAGAAGCTTTATGGTCTCAAGCACGGAGGGGAAATCCGGATAGTCCAAGTATAGCGGGACTCCGGGACCGGCCTCGATCAAACGCTTGAGAAGCCTCAGATCTCTCTCAAGCATCCTTCCGAGCCATTCGGCCGGCCTTTCGATTATGTACGCGCCAAGCCGGTCCACAAACTCATTCTTGCGGACCTTTGTCGGAACATCGGCGCCGAAATACTGGCGGATGTCCTCCAACTCGACTCTTGGAAAACTTTCAAGAGCCTTGAATATGACATTACGCTTCTGTTTCATAACGAAAGAAGTGCTTGAATAAACTTGTTCAACGGGAAGTGGAGCATAGGAGAATCGAACTCCTGACCTTTTGAATGCCATTCAAACGCTCTACCAACTGAGCTAATACCCCATTGGGACTGCAAAGATACGGAAAAAGTTTTAAGATGCAAATTTATTTTGCGTAATTGTAAAATAAAATCCGGTCACTTCGACTGGCTCAGTGACCGGATTTCATTACTTTTCGTCCTGGAACTTAAGGATCGGCTGACGTGCGGCCGTGGTCTCGTCCGGACGGGTGATCGGAGCGTTGTGAGGAGCGCTCTTGAGAA
>CAVCRL010000249.1:0-3718 GCA_963604455.1 Lachnospiraceae bacterium
TCAGTTGGTTAGAGCGCTACACTGATAATGTAGAGGTCGGCAGTTCAACTCTGCCAGGGCCTACTAATCCAGAGTTTTCTGGAATAGTCTTGGGGGTATAGCTCAGTTGGTAGAGCACCTGCTTTGCAAGCAGGGGGTCTAGAGTTCGAATCTCTATATCTCCACACGAAAAAGTCGGAACAGCATTCGCTGCTCCGACTTTTTTTGTTGAGATAATCCAACCCCCAGTCGCTTCGCGACAGCCCCTGAGGGGCATTGGGGAGCGTTCTCCCCAAACCCCTTGCGTCGCTTCGCTCCGAGTTGTGCCACTTTCTGATCTGATTTTATTCAATTTTAACTATATATGTACTTTAGACTTGCGACTAATAAGAAATTTTTCTGAGTGTTGCAGAATGAGGTCAAAAAATAAAATTTGAAATTTTGGTAACGTGCAAAATTTCAAATTTTCCTTTTTTTGACCGATTCTTCACAATATATCCGTGAAATGTTACGCATTGATTAGTAGTGATTTATAAAATCCTGCCAGTCTGTGCGGAATGGCAGGATTCTGTAAATGTCTAATTTGTAATGAATTACTGATTACGCCCTGATGATCTCAACTTCGCCGCCGAGGCCGATCTTGATGATCTGTGAGGCGAGGCCGGTGGCTCCGGCTTCGAGGCAGGGATCAACCGCGTAGTCAACTGCGTTTTTGATCTCGTCGGAGATGTCGGCGAACTTCTTCGGGGTAGGCTCGCCGGAGATGTTGGCGGAGGTGGAGACGATCGGCCTGCCGAGCTTGTAGGTGAGCTGTTGGCAGAACTCCATCATCGGGATGCGGATTCCGACTGTGCCGTCCGCCGCCACGGTGTTATGCGCCAGATGGTAGCGGTCTGCTTTCCAAGGCTCTCCCTCAGCCGGTGCCGGGTAGGTTTTCGCCCCCGGGTAGATCAACGTCATCGGCCGATCGTTCACCTCGACCAGTCTTATGGCCATTTGCGGAATCTCGTTGACATATAACGCTATCTGATCCAGGCTGCTGGCCAGCAGTACGAGCGACTTGCTGTCCGAACGATGCTTGATCTCGTAAATCTTTGCGACAGCCTCAGGATTGGTCGCGTCGCAACCCAATCCCCAGACCGTGTCGGTAGGGTAGAGGATAACTCCTCCGTCTCTAAGAACCTTCAACGTCTCGTTAAGGATCTCATCTATATTCTTCTTTTGCATATTCATAAAATTATTCCATAAAATGTAGGTAGCAGGCCGTCACCGCCGTCACCGCCGCCGTCTCTGTCCGCAGCCGGCTTGGCCCGAGGTGGACCGGCGCGAAACCGTGCTCGACGGCCAGACGTGCCTCTTCCGGAGAGAAATCCCCCTCTGGACCGATCAGCACAGTGATCGCCGAATCAGATGGAAGCCCTTCCAGCACATCCTTGATGGATCGCCTTAAAGTCTCACCTTCGAAACAGTAACAGATCATCTTGACACCGGAATCCCCGGAATGTCCCAGAATGAAATCCCGCACGGATACCGGTTCATCCACAAGCGGCAGTTTCGCCTTCAGGCTCTGCTTCATCGCCGAAAGCGCGATCTTGCGGGACCTTTCCGCCTTGAACACCTTCCGCTCGGAACGCTCCCCGATGACCGGCGAGACCACGTCCACGCCAAGCTCCGTGGCCTTCTCCACGAACCACTCGAAGCGATCGTTGTTCTTCGTCGGGCACACCGCCATATTCAATGAATATGAATGTCCTCCCCATCCAGGAACGGTCTCCAGGATCTCCGCCACGGCTCCTTTGGGCGAATCATCGCTAAGGCGGCAGCTGTACATATTCCCGATGCCGTCCACAACGGTGACCTCGTCCCCGGCACGATGCCGGAGCACCCTCACGCAGTGCGCGCTCTCGTCTGCGTCCAGAAGAGCGAGTCCGCCATCTATTTCGTTAGCATAGAAAATCTCCATACTGCAAAGATACAACATTGAATAATAAAGAGTAACTTTGCGCCTATGAAAAAACGTTACGAATCATTGGATGTCCTTAGAGGACTGACAGTCGCATTTATGTGCATTGTCAACAATCCGGGCACGTGGGCGCACATATTCCCGCCGCTCAGGCACGCCGGCTGGGACGGTTGCACCCCGACGGACCTTGTGTACCCGTTCTTCATTTTTTGTATGGGATGCGCGATGGCGTTCTCTTTCTCGAAGTACGAGAAAACGACCGCCAAGGCTTATCTGAAGGTGTTGAAAAGGGGCGCACTGATCTTTCTGGTCGGCTTCGCGCTGAACCTGTACCCGTTCTTCCCGACCTCGCTCCACGACGAGACCTGGTCATTCGGCCAGAACTATCTCTATTGGCTTCAACATAAACGAATATTCGGGGTCCTTCAGCGAATAGGTATGGCGTATGCCATCGCCGGCTGCCTTGCCCTGTGGCTTAAGAAGCCAGGGAAGATCCTTGCCGCGATCGCGACGCTTTGCGTGACTTACACGGGAATATTACTGATCTTCGGCCGTGAGCCCGGCGCGTTTTCCCTCGAAGGCAATGTCTCGATGAGGATAGACACCTGGCTGGTCGGCGGCAACCATTGCTACCACGGCTACAACGGGACCGATTTCGATCCGGAGGGTGTCCTCGGCTCGATGACCGCGGCCTGCTCCTGCCTCCTCGGCTACCTGATCGGCTCGATGATCCACAGATCGCAAAAGAATATGTCCGCTCTTTACGAAGGCTCTTCAAAAGAGGCAGACAGTCGGTCACAGAGCTTGTCGAAGTGCCAGCCAGCCGCCAGCTGTTCCCCTGACCGGGTTGTCAACAGGACTTTTGTCTATGGCTGCCTGTCCCTGATCCTCGGTGTGGTCCTCAGCATCTGGATTCCGATCAACAAGCCCCTTTGGTCTGTATCCTACGTCTTCTATGCCGGAGGCTGGGCGATGCTCGCCCTGGCTTTCCTTGCGTACTTGCTTGACGTGAAAGGGTACGAGAAACCGTTCATCCCATTCAAGGCTATGGGTATGAACGCGTTGATGGCATTTGTGTTCTCCGGAGTCATCGCCAAAAGCTACGGATTCTTCGGATTCGCCCCGAGCCGCTACTTCGGCGCCAATGAATATACCTCCCTGCTGTGGGCATTCATATTCGTCACCATCATATTCACCCTTCTGTGGATTCTCTACAAGAAGAAGATCGTGATTAAACTGTAAGCCGAATGTACATTGGATTGATCTCCGACACGCACGGAGTGTTCGCTGATGACGTGAGACAATTTCTGGAACCGGTGGACCAGATCTGGCACGCCGGTGACTTTGGCACGCTTCAGTGCGCCCGGGACATCGCCGCGTTCAAGCCTTTGGTCGGAGTTCACGGCAACTGCGACGGGCTCGATGTGAGACAGGAATATCCCGCCTTCCAGAACTTTGAGTGCGAGGGAATGAGAATCCTGATGACCCACATAGGTTTACGGCGTGGCAGCTATTGGGCCTTCAATCCGCATCAGCCTATGTATGACCTGCGGGCAAAGGCTCTTCTGGATTCCTATCATCCGGACATATTCGTCTGCGGACACACGCATATTCCTCAGGTATTCAGGGACAAGCGGAATGGTTTTCTCTTTATGAACCCTGGCGCGTGTGGCTTCCAAGGCTCCGGTGACGTGCCTCGTCTGGCGCTTCGCTTTCAGATTGTAAGCGGTGAAATCACTGGATTAGAAAAGTGCGAGCTGCCAATAAGATCGATTT
>CAVCRL010000250.1:0-3706 GCA_963604455.1 Lachnospiraceae bacterium
CCACATTGGCCGAGGAGGAGACCGCCAGGACAGGCGTTGCCGTTGACCCTAAGGATGCCGCCCGCAAAGCCGGTCTCGTGTTGGCTTCCGACGCCTTCTTCCCGTTCGATGACTGCGTTACCCTCGCCGCCGAGTATGGCATCAAAGCCATCGTGCAGCCAGGTGGATCCGTCCGCGATGAGGATTCCGTCAAGAAGTGCAACGAGCTTGGCATCGCTATGGTCTTCACCGGAGAACGTCATTTCAAACATTAATATATCTTGGCGGATAACTGCTTGATAACCAGTCTAATCGTCTTTCTCGTGGCTTTAAAAACAGTATTAGGAAGATGCTTATTTTGCTGAAAATCAACAGGTTGTCCGCCAAGTGAAATTGGTGAAAGTAACCGTCTTGTTATCAATTGGTTAGCTATCTACCTTTGGTGGATTCCGACTAAAGATGATGCTTGAAATAATTGAATATAAAAGGGTTAGTCATCACACTTAAAATTGATCATTCTCTATGCGAGTATTTCATTTCGAGACAACGAACAAGAGTGACGGCAAGACGATAATGCTGGACTCTTTCCTGACCAAGAACGTGCTGGTTGTCGGCGGAGGCGGACGCGAGCACGCCATTGTGGACGCTTTGAGCCGCTCCAGACGTGTCGGCAAGATATTCTGCGCTCCGGGGAACGCCGGAATCGCAGCCCAGGCCGAGTGTGTTCCGCTTAAGGAGACACAGATTCCTGAGCTTGTGGAATTCGCGAAGGAGCACGGCGTTGATCTGACGGTTGTGGGACCGGAAGTGCCTCTCTCCGCCGGAATCGCCGACGCTTTCGAGAAGGCCGGCCTGAGAATATTCGGACCTTCCGCCGCTGCCGCCCGCATCGAGTCCAGCAAGGACTTCGCCAAGAGGCTGATGGAGAAGTACGACATCCCGACCGCCGCCTTCAAAACCTTCGACAACTACGATGATGCCATTGAATATGTCAGCAGACACACCTTCCCGGTTGTCCTGAAATATGACGGGCTGGCCGCAGGTAAGGGCGTTGTCATCCCTGAGACCTTCTCTGATGCACAGGCAGCTCTGAAGGACATGCTTCTGGACGACAAGTTCGGCAAGGGCAAGGTCGTGGTCGAGGAATATCTCACCGGCCCCGAGTTCTCGTTTATGTGCTTTGTGAACGGCAAGGAGGTCTTCCCTCTGGCCATCGCCCAGGACCACAAGAGGGCGTTCGAGGGGGACAAAGGACCCAACACGGGAGGAATGGGAGCATATTCACCGGTCCTGGTCATCACTGCTGAGGATGAGGAATATGCCCTTGAGCATATTATGAAGAAGACCGCCGCCGCAATGGTCGCCGAGGGTTGCCCGTTCAAGGGACTGCTCTATGGTGGGCTGATGAAGACTCCGGCCGGCATCAAGGTGATCGAGTTCAACTGCCGTTTCGGAGACCCTGAGACTGAGGTGGTTCTGCCTCGTCTGGAGTCAGACATCTACGACATATTCTCAGCCATCGCTGATGGTGGAATGTCTGTGAACGCTCCGGAAGGGACGGATTCCGTGGAGGGGGCAAGGCTCTCGTCCGCCGAGCTTATGCCGGAGATCAAGTGGTCTTCAGAGCAGACTCTTGGCTTTGTGATGGCCTCGAAAGGCTATCCGGGCTCTTACGAGAAAGGTTTTGCGATCACAGGTTTGGATGATGCTTTGGCTGATCCGTCGGTCAGGATCTATCAGATGGGCACCAAGGAGGTTACCGATCCTCAGTCTGGCGAGAAGTCTCTTGTGACTTCCGGAGGCCGTGTCCTGATGGTGGTAGCCTCAGGCGAGACCCTGCGCCAGGCACGTGACAAAGCTCTCGCCGCGGTCCGTAAGATCCAATGCGACAACCTCTTCTACCGTTCCGACATCGGACATCTTGTCCTGTAATTTATTATATTATGGTTATATCTGGAAAAGATTTAGCGGCCAGGTTAAAGGCCCGAATGGCCGAGCAGGTGGCCACATTCCCTGCAAAATATGGCCGAGTCCCTCATTTGGTCGTTATCCTTGTCGGAGACGATCCGGGCAGCCAGACCTACGTCAGGAACAAGGCCAAGGCCTGTGATGTGGTCGGAATCAAGAACACCACCGTCAGGATGCCAGCCGACACTCCGGAGCAGGAACTCCTTGACAAGATCGCCGATCTCAACGCCGACGACACCGTTGACGGCATCCTCGTCCAGCTTCCTCTTCCGAAGCAGATCAGCGAGCCGAAAGTGATCGAGGCCATAGCCCAGTCCAAAGACGTGGATGGTTTCCATCCTCTCAACACCGCCGCCCTCTGGCAGAAGAGGCCGAACTCCTCCTGCGTTGTCCCTTGCACCCCGATGGGAATCATAAGGCTTCTTGAGGATGCCGATTACGAGATCGCCGGCAAGAACGCCGTGGTTATCGGCCGCAGCCAGATTGTCGGCCTCCCGATCACCAAGCTTCTTCTTGACAGGAACGCCACGGTAACCATCTGTCATTCAAAGACAAAGAACCTTCCTGAAATCACACGTCAGGCAGACATCCTTGTTGTGGCCATAGGCCGTGCCAAGTTCGTGACCGGCGATATGGTCAAGGACGGTGCCGCCGTGATAGACGTCGGAATGGACCTTGACGAGAACGGCAAGCTTTGCGGAGATGTGGACTTCGCCTCCGTCGAGCCGAAAGCCTCGGTCATCACCCCTGTCCCTGGCGGTGTCGGTCCGATGACCATCTGCTGCCTGATGGAGAACACCATCCAGTGCTTCCTGAACAAGGTTGAGGCTCGTTAATATTCCTGCCTTAGGATTTTACTCACAGGAATAGTTCAAACGAACCAAGGTGGGAGGCGGGCCTCCAATCCGTATTACCCATAGCGGGCCAAGATTTGTACAACCAACTTGGCTCGCTTTGTGTATAATAGTACTTTTAAGGATTGCATAGTATGCCATATTGTATCAAAAAAGTTATTAATATGAGAAGGTTTGTGTCTGCCGTATTGACGGCTATGATTTTTTCTCTCATTGGAGTCAACGCGAACGCCCAGGAGAGTGCGACAAATAATGAAACGCAATCTGAACGGAGAATATATATGCCGACAGGAGTGTCTTGCATAGACGGGCCACGGTTCGAGATTGTCATCCCGAGAAACAACAACACTCCGTATCTGAGGCTTGACAAGGAAACAGGCGAAGTCCTGCAGCTCAGGCAGAGTCTGGGATCGAAGAACTATGCGAAGGCGATCGAACGCGAACCGTCTGAATATGACATCCGGAAGGAAGGGCAGAACAACTATCAGATCGTGGCCGAATCACCATTCCACATCTACCTTATGAATATTAACACCGGCTTGATCTGGGAATATAGCGATGAATCCATCTTCAGCAACAAGACGGAAATGTTCCGGCTTCTGGAAATCCGGTGAGGTCGTTTTGTCCGGGGAAATCCGCTTTTACCGGACGAAAAGACTTTATAAAGTTCCTCCGGTGGAATCCCGTTTCACCGGACAAACAAAAAAAGGCGTAGGACGGCAGCCTATTCACCGGTGTGTCCGGGGGGGCGGCCCGGTAGACTCCCATTTCACCTGACAAACAAAAAAAGACCCGGCGGAATCCGTCAGGTCTTCATTTGTGCGGTAGGTGAGAGTCGAACTCACACGGGCTTGCGCCCACTACCCCCTCAAAGTAGCGTGTATACCATTTCACCACTACCGCAA
>CAVCRL010000251.1:0-3648 GCA_963604455.1 Lachnospiraceae bacterium
CTTCTCCTGTACGTCTGCACAACCGCTGCTCTCTCACCGGCCGTCCAAAGGGCTATATGAGGGCTTTCGGTCTCAGCAGAATCCAGTTCCGTGAGATGGCAAGCAACGGTCTCATCCCGGGAGTAAAGAAAGCTAGCTGGTAACAGTAACATATTATTTTATTAACAATCGGATATCGGGCGTCCCGTCAGGGGCGTCGATCTTAAAAAACAAAAAACAATGACTGATCCAATTGCAGATTATCTTACAAGGATCCGCAACGCCTATCTGGCAGGAAAGAAGATCGTTGAGATCCCTTCCTCCAAGATGAAGGCCGCCATCACAGAGATCCTTTGTGAGAAGGGCTACATCCTCAGCTACAAGATTGTCGAGGGTACCCCTTACAACACCATCAAGATCGCTCTCAAGTACCATCCTCAGACAAAGATGGCCGCGATCAAGAAAATCAAGCGAGTTTCAACTCCGGGTATGCGTGTCTACGCTGACGTAGAGAATATGCCAAGGGTTCTTAACGGACTCGGCATCGCCATCCTTTCCACCTCAAAGGGCGTCATCACCGACAAGGAGGCCAAGAACCTGAACGTCGGCGGTGAGGTTGTTTGCTATGTTTATTAACGATTAAAGAAAAGAATAATGTCAAGAATCGGTAAATTGCCTGTAAGCCTTCCGGACAAGGTGAGCGTTGAAGTTCTCCCTGGCAACGTTGTGAAGGTTAAAGGACCTCTTGGTGAGTTGAGCCAGAAAGTTGATCCGGACATCAAGGTCACCGTTGAGGATAATGAAATCAAGTTCACCCGCCCTACCGACCAGCCAAGACACCGTTCGATGCACGGTCTCTACCGCGCCCTCGTACACAATATGGTTGTAGGTGTCTCCACAGGGTATCAGACAAAGCAGGAATTCGTCGGTGTAGGTTACCGTGTAGCCGCTCAGGGCCAGCTCCTGACAATGTCACTCGGTTACTCTCACGATGTGCAGCTTCTGCTTGCTCCGGAGATCCAGGCTGAGGTTCCTAATGTAAAGAAGGGCGAGAACCCTGTTCTCATTCTCAAGAGTGTTGACAAGCAGCTCATCGGACAGGTGGCCGCCAAGATCCGTTCACTCCGCAAGCCTGAACCTTACAAGGGCAAGGGTATCAAGTTCGCCGGCGAGCAGCTTCGTCGCAAGGCCGGTAAGACAGCTGGAGCTAAATAATAGGAGGACATAGATATGGCATTGAATAGAATTGAAAGAAGAAGAAGAGTCCATTACCGCATCCGTAAGCATGTCAATGGAACAGCTGAGAGGCCAAGAATGGTTGTCTTCAGAAGCAACAAGCAGATCTACGTCCAGGTTGTGGACGATCAGAGAGGCGTGACGCTCGTAGCCGCCGCTTCCAATGACAAGGTTCTTGCCGCAGAGTGCAAGGGCAAGAATGGAATCGAGGCCGCGGCCATTGTCGGAAAGGCGATCGCGGAGCGTGCCAAGGAGAAGGGAATCACCACCATCTCTTTTGACCGTGGAGGTTACCTCTATCACGGTAGGGTTAAAAGTTTGGCTGACGCTGCCCGTGAAGGTGGCCTTATATTCTAATTGAAAGACTATGGCAAATACAAATGTTAAAAGAGTAAAGACTTCTGATCTTGAATTGAAAGACAGACTGGTCGCCATCCAGAGAGTAACCAAGGTTACTAAGGGTGGTCGTCACTTCCGCTTTGCCGCCATCGTGGTAGTGGGTGACGAGAACGGCGTTGTTGGTTATGGTCTTGGAAAAGCCAATGAGGTAACAGCCGCCATCGCGAAAGGTGTCGAGGACGCTAAGAAGAACCTCGTGAAGATCCCTGTGATCAACACGACCATTCCTCACGAGCAGGAATCCAAGTTCGGAGGCTCTGTAGTGTTTATGAAGCCTGCGGCTCCTGGTACCGGTGTCAAGGCCGGTGGCGCTATGCGTGCTGTGTTTGAGTCAGCCGGTATCCAGAACGTTCTTGCAAAGTCCAAGGGTTCATCCAACCCTCACAACCTTGTCAAGGCTACGGTTGCCGCTCTTACCCAGATGAGGGATGCCTACACAGTGGCCGGTCTCCGTGGAATTCCTATGAGCAAAGTATTTAACGGTTAGGAGGACACACAGTTATGGCAAAACTTAAGATAACACAGGTAAGAAGCAAAAACGGATGCACCAAGAGGCAGATCGCTAATCTGACCACACTTGGAATCCGCAGGATGCACCAGACCGTGGAGGTCGAGAAGACTCCGGTGACAGAAGGCCAGCTCGCCAAGATCCGTCACCTCGTTGAAGTTGAAGAAATTAATTAAGAGGACGAAGAGATGAAACTGGAAAATTTGAAGCCTGCAAAAGGTGCGACTCATAACAGCAAGCGTCTTGGCCGCGGTCAGGGTTCCGGTAAGGGTGGTACTTCCACCCGTGGTACCAAGGGAGCACAGGCCCGCGCCGGCTATGAACACAAGATCGGTTTCGAGGGTGGTCAGATGCCTATTCAGAGACGTGTTCCTAAGTTCGGATTCAAGAACCCGACCAGAATTGAGTACAAGGCGGTCAATGTGGCTGCCATCCAGGCCCTTTCCGAGCAGCTTGGCAAGGTGGAGATCGGACTTGAGGACATCAAGGCCGCGGGACTTGCCGACGCTAAGGAACTCGTTAAGGTTCTTGGCAACGGTGAGATCACCGCTGCTGTCACTGTAACCGCTGACGCTTTCTCCGCTTCAGCTGTCTCAAAGATCGAAGCCGCCGGTGGTAAGACAATCGTAATCGGCAAATAACGATGAAGAAGTTTATTGAGACAATAAAGAACATTTTCAAGATCGAGGAACTCCGTACGAGACTCGGCTACACGTTCCTTCTCATCCTGGTCTACAGGTTGGGTTGCTTCATCGTGCTGCCGGGTATCGACACGACCCTGCTCGCGTCCCTTCAGGACAGCACCCAGCAGGGCCTCGTCGGTCTGTTGAATATGTTCTCCGGAGGTGCCTTCGGCAACGCTTCCATCTTCGCGTTGGGAGTTATGCCTTACATCTCCGCTTCAATCGTGATTCAGCTTCTCGGTATGTTCGTCCCTTACTTCAGGAAACTCCAGATGGAGGGCGAAAGCGGCCGTAGGAAGATGAATCAGCTCACCAGGTACCTTACCATCCTCATCCTCTGCATCCAGGGCCCTGCGTACATAGCTTCCATCCACAGCCAGATCCCGGGAGCCGCGTTCCTCGCGGAGACCCAGCTCGGCTGGAGCAGGTTTATGTACAACCTTGTGGCGACCATCATTTTGATGTCCGGCTCAATGTTCGTGATGTGGCTTGGTGAGAGGATCACAGACAGAGGCATCGGCAACGGTATATCCCTGATCATTATGATCGGTATCGTGGCCCGTCTGCCTTTCGCTCTTGTCAGCGAGGTTGGTACCAAGCTCAGCACAACGACCGGTGGCGGTCCTATCGCCCTGATCGTCGAGCTTATCATCTGGTTCCTTGTCATCGTGGCGACAATCGCCCTTGTACAGGGTGTCAGAAGGGTTCCTGTCCAGTATGCAAAGAGAGTTGTCGGTAACAGACAGTACGGTGGTGTGCGTCAGTACATCCCTCTGAAGATCAATGCCGCCGGCGTTATGCCTATCATCTTCGCCCAGGCCTTGATGCTGTTCCCGCTTCTGT
>CAVCRL010000252.1:0-3641 GCA_963604455.1 Lachnospiraceae bacterium
CCAAGTTCACGTTCCTCAGCCAGTTCGCCAACGGTTACAACTACCCGACTCCGGCCGTGGAGGAGGACAAGGAGCCTTCCAGCAAGGACTGGAGGAACGCCCGCGTGCTCAAGTCCAGCATCCTTTCCCCGGGAACGGTCAATCTGGGTCTTGGTATCGATTGGGTGCCGAGCAAATGGTTGACTGTCAATATGGCACCTATCACCGGAGGCTTCACGATCGTGGGAAACGAGAAGTTGAGGAAGAACTATGGTATGGAGAGACGGAAGAAATACGACAACACTGAGGAATATCCGGACGCCAAGGATGACAAGAACATCTATTATACGACCGGAAACTATTACAAACCAGCCCGTTTCGAGTTCGGTGCCCAGCTGACCGCCGACGCCAAGGTCAAGGTCAATGACAATTTCGAGGGCTCGACCCATCTGCTCCTGTTCTCCAACTACCTGAAGGACCCTCAGAACATCCGTGTGAACTGGGACACCCGTATGATGTGGAAGCTCAGCAGGTTCTTCTCGCTGAACATCACGACAAACCTCATCTACGATGACACTGTCCTCGTCACGGACAAGGACGGAAATGTCGGCAGGAGGGTGCAGTTCGCGCAGGCTCTCCAGTTCGGTTTCACCTACACGTTCGCAAGCAAGAAATAGAATTCCTGAATATGCAGGAGCGTTTTGACAGAATCCTGAAAGGACTGCTTCCCGATGGGGAGGCGGTCCTTTTGGCTGTCAGCGGCGGGATTGACTCGATGTGTATGGCGGATCTGTTTCTCAATTCTGCGGTCAAGAGGCGTTTCGCGCTGGCTCACTGCAACTTCCATCTGAGAGGCGAGGAAAGTGACTCGGACGAGGCTCTTGTCAGGGAATGGGCCGAAAGGTACAGCGTCATATTCATAAAAACTGATTTTGACACCAGGGAATATGCCGCTTCGAATGGGGTGAGCATCGAGATGGCGGCGAGGGAGTTGCGTTACGCTTGGTTCGCGGAGGTGTGCCGGGAGCGGGGATTCACCGCTTTGGCGGTAGCCCACAATGCCAACGATAATGCGGAGACGATGATTCTGAATATGTTGCGTGGCACCGGGGTGAAAGGAATGACCGGAATGCGCCGCAGTTCGTCCCTACCGGGTTCGGAAGCTCGGCTTATCCGGCCTCTTCTCGATTTCCCGCGCGTGGATATTTATGAATATGCCGTATCGCACGGGCTGCGTTGGCACGAGGACAGCACCAACGCTGATTCCGCCTACAAGCGCAACTGCATCCGAAACGAGATATTCCCGCTTTTTGGGAGGCTGAATCCGTCGTTCCTGACGACCTTGAATGAGGATATGGATCGGTTCGCGCAGGTTCAATCCATCGCTGATGAATATGTCCGTTCGGTTTCGGCGGAGATTGTGCGGATTGATGATAATGGCCTTCCTGTCATTGATCATCAGAAGCTTACGGCCAAAAAGAATTGGGAATATGTCCTTTTCCGTATTCTGGAACCTTTCGGATTCACTTCCTCCGTGGTCGCGGACCTTGCATCCGTCCTGAAAAGTGGCGGCACCGTCAGTGGCAGGACGTTCGTTGCTGATGAATATCTTGCCGTGACTTCGGCTCGGGAGATTGTTATATCTCCTGTCGCTGAGCCTGTGGTTCGACAGGGCTCACCAACCATCGAAGCGACAGACATAACCATCGAAGGCCCTGGAACATATTCATTGAACGGAATAAATTTTTCCGTCTCGCTGTCGGACGATGTGAGGGACGTGAATACAAGCGTAGGGGAGACAAAGCTTGATCTTCCGTTCCCCTTTACTGTAAGACACTGGCAACCAGGCGACTGGATGCGCCCGCTGGGAATGCGTGGCCGCAAGAAGCTCAGTGATATGTTCGTGGATCTGAAACTTGATATTCTTGAAAAGAAAAAAGCCCTCGTCATTGCTGACGAAGGCTCCCATATTCTCGCATTGGTAGGTCATCGCATCGATGACTCCGTGAAGGTGACGAAGGCCACAGCCACCGTCACCGTGATCCGTCTTATCTGATCTCGATCTCGAACGGCATTCTCGCGAAGACAAGGTCTCCCTGGCCTTTAGCCCAGCTCCTCTGCCAGTCAAGCAGATTCTTCGCCACACCCTCCAGCGGAGTTCCGGCCAGAGCGTTGGCCATAGCCTCCTCCGGGTTCGTGGTCTTGCCGAACTGCTGCAGCAACTGCTCCATCACCGTCAAAGGCTTAGGGTAACTTGCTATGCCCCAGTTCTCAACATCAGCGTCCCCGGCCATCGACGCCGCGTACTTTATCGCATCCTCCAACGTTCCGATCTCGTCCACGAGTCCGATCTTAAGAGCGTCGGCACCGGTCCAGACACGTCCCTGCGCGATCTCATCCACCGCCTCGAAAGTCATATCACGTCCCTGCGCGACAATGCTCACGAAATTGTTGTAGATGTCGTCAACATAGACCTGCATCCAGGCCGTCTCCTCAGCGTCAAACGGACGGGTCAGCGAAAGCATATCGGAATGCTTGTGTGACTTGACCGGCACCATATTCACGTGCGCTATGTCCTTGAGCGTCTTGCCGAACTCAGGGATGGCGGAGAAAACTCCGATCGAGCCGGTGAGTGTCGTGGCGTTCGTGAATATATGGTCGCAGCTGTTTGAGATCCAGTAGCCGCCGGAAGCCGCATAGTCACCGTATGAGGCGATGACCGGCTTGACCGCTCTGGTGAGGTCGATCTCTTCCTTGATCTTGCTGGCGGCCAATACTGTACCGCCAGGGGAGTTGACCCTGAACACGACAGCCTTGACGGTCGAGTCGGCCCTGACCTTTGCTATGATGCTTGCGAAACGGTCGCCGCTGATGTTGTTCGGATCATCCTGCTCAAGAATATTCCCGTTGGCGTAGATGACCGCGATCTTTTTCTTGGCGGTCAGGTTCAGTGTCGCCTTGGCGGCGGCATAGTCGCTGAACGGTATGAACTTCACATTCTTGTAGCTGTCCTTGCCGGCAAGGTCGGCAAGCTTTTCCTTATATTCCTCGACTGAAAGAACCTCGTCGGCAAGGTTGTGGCTTACCATATCCTCAGGAAGGGCGATCGAGAGGTGATCGATGAAGTAGTTGAGGGAATCCACGCTCACACCTCTGCTCTCGGCGGTCTCCGCGGCCACCGTCTCCCACATCGAGTCGATCATCGCCTGGTTCTGCTCCATATTCTCAGGGCTCGGAGCGTTCTTGACGTACATCTCGCCGGCGCTCTTGTACTTTCCGTGGCGTATGAGCTGGTAGTTTACGCCGAGCTTGTCGAGCAAGTCCTTGAGGAACAGCATACTTCCGCTGATGCCCAGCATAAAGTTGTTGCCGCCGTGATGTCCTGTCGTGTAGATCTTGTCTGCCACCGACGCAAGGTAGTAGCTTCCTGACGTGAACGCCTCGCCGTAGGCTATAACGGCCTTGCCGCTCTTCCTGAAATCGGTCAGGGCCTTGCGGAGTTCCTCCAGTTTGGTGAGGCTGGTGGCGGCACCGTCTGTCTTGACGAGGATGTACTGCACTCCCGGATCCTCGGCCGCCTTATGGATTGCCGTGACGGCATCGTGAAGTCCGACGAGAGCCACCTCGCCGCCTTGGATCGAGGAAAGCGGATTGCTTTCCTG
>CAVCRL010000253.1:0-3622 GCA_963604455.1 Lachnospiraceae bacterium
GGCACGACGCGTCACCGTTCGGCGAGGGCACAATAATGAAGTAAGCGATGAGAGACCTGTTCGAAGAAATCTGGAGCAACATACGGCGCAACAAGCTCCGCACCGCTCTGACCGGCTTCGCCGTGGCCTGGGGAATATTTATGCTAATCTTCCTGCTGGGCGCCGGCAACGGCCTGATCCACGCACTTGAGAGCAACAACAACGACTATATGACCAACACGATGAATGTCTGGGGCGGCCGGACATCCAAGCCGTACAACGGAATGCAGGAGGGCAGAAGAATCGAGCTGAATGACAAGGACATAGACATCACGCTTGGTCCGGACTTCGCGGATAATGTGGAAAAAGCCGGCTCAATTCTCACCCAAGCGAGCCTCACCACAAGCTACGGCAAGGAATATATCGTCAAGCAAGTCAGCGGAGTCAGCCCCGAATATTCAGAAATGAACAAGCTCAGCCTCCTCTACGGCAGGTTCATCAACGATATCGACATCAAGGAGAGGAGAAGGGTCATAGTAATGGACAGCAACGATGCGAGGGAACTGCTGGGCGTGACCGGAGAGAAAGAGGAAGGACTGACGGCTCTTCAGAAGGCGGCCGCGGCGGAGGCCCTGATCGGGAAATATGTCAAGGTGAATTCCTCTATGTTTCAGGTCATCGGCATCCTGAGGCCGAGTGAAAACGGCTGGTCAAACCTCTTCACGCCGATCAGCACCATCCGGACAATCTACAACAGAGGCAAGGAGATTGATGAATATACTTTCTCGTTCCACGGGCTGGACTCCGAGGAGGAGAACAGGGCGTTCGAGGATCGGCTGCGCGCATCGCTGAACAAAAACCACAACGCGGCGCCGGATGACAAAAGTGCGGTGGGAATATGGAATATCCTGACAATGAATATGGAGATGAACAAAGGGATGTCGATGATCCGCACAGCACTCTGGATCATCGGAATCTTGACACTGCTGAGCGGAATCGTGGGAGTCTCCAACATTATGTTGATCTCCGTCAAGGAACGGACGCACGAGTTCGGAATCCGCAAGGCGATCGGAGCAAGTCCTTGGGCCATACTGAAACTGATCATCTCGGAAAGCATCATCATCACCGCGTTCTTCGGCTACGTCGGGATGGTGCTCGGAGTGCTGGCCAATGAGTGGCTCGATCATATTTCCGGGAATATGGTGATGGACTTCGGGCTTTTCCAGCAAACGGTCTTCAAAGATCCGACAGTCGGCCTCAACGTCTGCTTCGGAGCGACAATCCTGTTGGTCATCGCCGGCACCATCGCCGGCCTCGCCCCAGCCCGCAAAGCCGCCAAGGTCCGCCCGATCGAAGCCCTCCGCAGCGAATGAAAATTATTGGATATATTCATAAAAGATCTAAAGGAATATTCAAATGAGATTTTTCGATATGGACCGATTCAAGGAAATCCTTGACACGCTGACCCGCAACAAGGGACGCAGCCTGCTGACTGGGTTCGGCGTGTTCTGGGGAATATTTATGCTGCTGTTCCTGTTGGGCGGCGGCGACGGGTTCAAGGTGATGCTGAACGAGCAGATGGGAGGGTTCGCGTCCAATTCGGCGATGATCTGGTCCCAGAACACGACCAAGCCCTACAAAGGCTTCAACAAGGGACGTTACTGGGAGATGAACATCAAGGATGTGGAAATCCTAAAGGAAAATGTTCCGGAGCTGGACATCGTGTCCCCGCAATGCTTCAGTTGGTCCAGAGGCGAAGCCACATACGAGGACAAGTCATCCAGATGTAACGTCAAGGGGTTAAAAGCGGATTTCGCTCAGATTGAGACACCTACCATCATTTACGGACGATACATCAACGAGATGGACGTGGCGCAGAAACGCAAGGTCTGCGTGATAGGAAAGCAGGTTTACGAGAACCTTTACGCAAAGGGAGTTGATCCGTGCGGAACAAGGATCAAGATCGGCCCGGCATATTACCAAGTGATCGGAGTTGACTACAACGAGCACAGTGTCATAAGTTTCGGAGGCAGGCAGACCGAGGCGATCGTGATTCCGATCTCTGTTGTGCAGGCTGTCTATAATATGGGAGACAAGGTGCAGATTATGGCGGTCACCGCAAAGAAGGGCGTGGTGATGAGTGACATTATCCCGAAAATCAGGAGGGCTGTCGCAAGCAACCACTATATCGATCCGACTGACGAACAAGCGGTTACCGTCCTCAACACCGAGATGTTCTTTATGATGATCGACAGTCTGTTCAAAGGTGTGAACTTCCTGATCTGGCTAATTGGAATCGGGACTTTGCTGGCCGGTGTGATCGGAGTCTCGAACATTATGATGGTGACGGTCCGGGAACGCACCACGGAAATCGGAATTCGTAGGGCCATCGGAGCCACTCCGAAGATGATCCTCTCGCAGATCATCTGGGAGAGCATCCTGCTGACAGCCGTGGCCGGGATGTTGGGTCTGCTGTTCTCGGTGCTGATCCTGCAAGGGTTGGAGCTGGCCTTCACGACAGACGGCATCCTCCAGGCTCCGTTCCAGATCAGTTTCTGGACAGCGGTCGGAACTCTTCTCGGGCTGACGGTTCTCGGAGTCATTGCAGGACTCGCCCCGGCGGCCAGGGCTATGAGCATCAAACCGGTGGACGCTATGAGGGATGAATAAGCCGCTTCGGGAACAAGACATATTAAGAATGAGCAAACATATTCAAAGATAGATTGTTAAGAATTAATATTCAGAAATAAAAAGTCAAACAATATGAAAAAGTATTTCAAGTACATTCTGTTCGCCGCCATCATCGTGGTGTTCGCAGGCACATTCTACTTCCTTTGGAAAAAGTCCCGTCCGCAGGAGATACGCTATGAGGAGCTTTCCGCCGAGATCGCCGACATCAAGAAGACCACCCTCATCACAGGCACCATCGAGCCGCGTGACGAGGTGAACATCAAGCCGCAGATCAGCGGCATCATATCTGAGATCTACAAGGAGGCTGGTGACCAGGTGAAGGAAGGCGAGGTGATCGCCAAGGTCAAGGTCATTCCTGAGATGGGCTCGCTGAGTTCGGCGCAGAGCCGTTTGCGCATCGCGGAATTAAACCTTGAACAGGCGCAGACCAACTTTGGACGTGAAAAGGCTCTCTACGACAAGCAGTTGGTGAGCGCCGAGGAATATGATCAAGTGCGCCAGGCCCTGGATCAGGCAAAGGAGGAGAAAGAGGCCGCCGAAGAGGCTCTGGAGGTGGTTAGAGACGGTGTTTCAAAGCGTAACGCCACGGCCAGCTCGACGCTGATCCGCTCGACCATCACGGGGCTGATCCTCGATGTGCCGGTCAAGGTCGGTAACTCGGTGATCCAGAGCAACACGTTCAACGACGGAACAACCATAGCCACTGTGGCCGATATGAACGACCTCATATTCAAGGGCAATCTGGATGAGACAGAGGTCGGAAAGGTCGATGAAGGCACGAAGATGAAAATCACCATCGGAGCGGTGCAGGGCGTGGAAATGGATGCTGTACTTGAATATATTTCCCCGAAGGCAGTGCAGAACAACGGAGCTAACCAGTTCGAGATCAAGGCCAGAGTAAGCCAGTTGGACAGCGTGAAGATCCGTTCGGGCTACAGCGCGAACGCCGAGA
>CAVCRL010000254.1:0-3620 GCA_963604455.1 Lachnospiraceae bacterium
CCCTCTACGAATCCCACTGGCTCTGGTCTCACCTCGGAGGAATCACCGAGCGCCCTTAGTCAGGCCATCGACAACCCACGCCCCTGAGTGCCCACCCTTCCAACCAGAAGCGTCATACTGTGACATTCAGGGGCATATTCATCGGAATCCAGCAGTCCTATGTCTTTCATCACCATCATAGACATCACTGTTATAATCATACTGCAGACTGATAATCATTTCATTTCAGCATAATCGTTTCCGCAAAAAGCATTTTTAAGCAATAAATGTTTTTTGTAAAAAGCATTTATTATATTTGCAAGAAATTCAGGAAGATATGGAGACTCTATTTGCCAGACATTACAAGTACATCTCTGAGACACCGATGAGAATCATCCGTTCTATGATGCAGCGGATCAATTGGGATTCAAGGCTTATCTCGATTAAAGGCCCAAAGGGCGTAGGGAAATCTACCTTGATGAAGCAATACATAAAACTCAATTACAAAGATGGCTCCCGAGAAGTGCTGTATTGCTCGATGGATTCGATGTACTTTTCGACCCATTCCCTGCTTGACCTTGCGGACACTTTTGTAAAATATGGCGGGAAGCGGCTGTTTATTGACGAGATTCATAAATATCCGTTCTGGAGCAGGGAAATAAAAGAAATCTATGACCTCTATCCAGATCTGAAAGTCGTGATCAGTGGTTCATCGCTTCTCAAGATTCAGAACGGTGATGCAGATCTGTCCAGAAGGTGCGTGCCTTACGAGATGCCTGGATTGTCGTTCCGTGAGTTTCTGAAGTTCGACAATGGCCTTGACATTCCGGTTTTCACCTTGGAGACCATCCTGAATGATTCTTGGAGAGTCTGCGATGAGGTCTGCCAAATGTGTCGTCCACTTGAAAGATTCGCTCAATATCTGGAACACGGGTACTACCCGTATTATTATGATAACCCGGTTGATTATGCCACATTAGTGGAAAATGTCGCGAATTACATAATTGATTCCGAGCTGACTCAAGAGAGGAATGTAGATGTCGCCAACACAAGGAAAATCAAGGCTTTGCTATACGTATTGGCCAACAATCTTCCTTTTCAGGTAAGCATCGCAAGTCTTTCTAAAAGCATTGGTTTGGAAAGGAACACCGTGTTGGCCTATTTGAAATATCTTGATGAGGCAAAACTGATTAAACTGTTGTATTCAGATATACTTTCCGTGAAAAAAATGCAGAAACCGGACAAAATATTCCTTGACAATTCAAACTTGCTGTATGTACTTTCATCAGACATCAAGATAGGTACGGTCAGGGAAACGTTCGCGATAAATCAGCTTTCAGCCAACCATATCGTGGAATATGGTAAGGATTCCGGAGATTTCAAGATTGACGGGAAATTCACCATCGAAGTGGGTGGCGAGGGAAAAACATTCTCACAGATAACTGGAATCCCAGACTCGTATGTGGCGGCGGACGGAATCGAGCGTCCCATCGGAGCTAAAATCCCTTTATGGTCATTAGGATTAATGTATTGAATTTCCCGAAAATACATCCGAATATATCCGATTCTGAAAGTAACAAAGGTTGCCGAGTTCGCTCCTGTTGAGAGCCAAATTGACTGTGACAGTGGCGTTTTGTGGCGAAAACGTTACCGTCGGGTTCCGGCAACAGTGAGGTCACGGCGGCCTACGCGCTGCGCGCGCCCTGTCCGGGTAAAGGGCCACCATGGCCTCACCGCCGCCAGAACTTCCATTACAATTTGTAAAACAAGCACTATAAATAATCCATTCTAGGGCGTGGCACTTAAACAGTTGGCTGTCAACAACAAAAGCATTGACCTTGTGTCATAATTAACATCAGACCAATGCTTATCTAACTAATAATCAATCTATTATCCGCCACGCATCATCGCTAAAGATACGATGGCAAAGAGAAAGGCGTCACACGCTTTAGCGGAACGTGGCAGAAGGATCGCCTATATGGACAGGACGGCAAGGACGTTGATGAGTTCCTTGTCGATTGGTTTGTCGAGCTTGATGGCTTTGCCGATCGGGACATAGACAATCTCGTTGTTGGAGATTCCGACCATGATGTTCCGCTGGCCTTCCTGCAGGGCCTCGATGCTGGCGTAGCCGAGACGGCTGGCGAGGATCCTGTCGTAGGCGGAAGGACATCCGCCGCGCTGGAGGTGACCCAAGATGGTGACACGGACGTCATATTCAGGATATTCCTGTCTCACTCTTTCGGCGTAGTGCATCGCTCCCCCGTCCTTCGGGCTTTCGGAGACGAGCACGATCGAGCTGTTCTTGCTCTTGCGGCAGCCGTGGCTGATGAACTTCTCAAGCTGATCGATGTCGGTCTGGTCCTCAGGAATGATGGCGGCCTCGGCACCGGCTGCGATGGCGGAATTCTGCGCGAGGAAACCGGCGTCGCGGCCCATCACCTCGACAAAGAATATGCGGTCGTGGGATGTCGCCGTGTCCCTGATCTTGTCCACACAATCAACAATCGTGTTCAAAGCCGTGTCGTAGCCGATTGTGGAGTCCGTGCCGTAGAGATCGTTGTCAATCGTGCCCGGCAGACCGATGACCGGAGTGTCGTACTCGTGCGCGAAAGCTTGAGCCCCCGCGAGAGAGCCGTTGCCGCCGATCACGATCAACGCGTCAACCCCAAACTTCACAAGATTGTCGTAGGCCTTCTTGCGACCCTCCGGAGTCATGAACTCCTCGCTTCGGGCGGTCTTCAGAATCGTGCCACCACGCTGGATCGTGTTGCTGACGCTCTCCGTCGTAAGCTCCTTGAAATCGCCGTGGATAAGTCCTTCGTAACCACGATAGATCCCGAAAACCTTCCATCCGTTATAGATCGCCGAACGGGTCACGGCCCTGATGGCCGCGTTCATTCCGGGAGCGTCACCTCCTGATGTCAGGACACCAATTGTCTTTATCTCTTTCATATACACTACTATTAACTTAACGAATCCTTTATTCTGTCACACAAAAATAGTAATTTTGCAGACAATTGACATTCTACCACAAGGAAAATGCCAAGCGTAAAGAAAGGCAAAGGATAGCGACAATATGACAATTGGGAATATAGATCTCGGGGAAAGGCCGGTGCTTCTGGCGCCGATGGAGGACGTCACAGACGCTTCATTCAGAGGAATATGCAGGGAGCAGGGAGCGGACATGGTATATACAGAGTTCATTCCGTCGGAAGGCCTGATCCGGGATGCGAAGAAGGCCTACGCCAAGCTCAAGACTTCGGATGAGGAGACCCCGGTCGGAATCCAGATCTACGGCAGCGACCCGGACGCGATGGTCGAGGCGGCCAGGATGGCGGACCATGCCCCCGAACTTGTGGGCGGACACGGATGCGATGTGATCGACATCAATTTCGGCTGTCCGGTCAGCAAAATTGCGGGCCGGGGAGCCGGCTCAGGGATGATGAAGGATCCGGACAAGATGGTGATGATCACGAAACGGATAGTCGAGGCCGTCGGCAAGCCGGTCACGGTCAAGACCCGCCTCGGATGGGACGAGAGCAGCAAGATCATCGTGGAACTGGCCGAAAGGCTTCAGGACACCGGCATCAAGGCCCTCACGATCCACGGGCGGACCCGCTGCCAGATGTACAAGGGCG
>CAVCRL010000255.1:0-3597 GCA_963604455.1 Lachnospiraceae bacterium
AAAGCCAGCCGTTCATCCAAGGAATAGGCTCGTTCTCAGGCACATCGCTTGACGGCAACTATCGTTCGATGAGCACCCGCACAGACAAGGACAATAATAATCTTCTGGTCTATCTCACAACTTGGGACAAGGAGTTCATCGACATAATGGGCATCAATCTGGTCAAGGACAACCATCTTTCAGGCGATGTGAAATATATCAATGAAGAGCTCGCCGGAAAACTGGGCCTGGGGGATGGAGAATCAGAGGTGACCTGGGGCGATGGCAAAGTGATGCAGGTCGCCGGGATATTCTCCAATTTCCACATGACGAACGTCCTTGATCCATATCAGCCGTTCCTCATCTCGGTCAAGAACACGGATGAGATCGAGGATCCTAATTTTATGGTCAAGACCGACGGCTCCCCTGACGCCTGGAAGAAACTCTGCGACCTGATCAAAGAGGTTGACGGAACCTCAGAAGATCTTGACTGGAAGCTGCAAAGCGTTGATGATAACATCAAGGCCTCGTTGGGAGAGGAAAAGAACACGATGAGGATCGTGAGCATATTCACAGGTGTCGCTGTCCTCATCTCCATCCTCGGCTTCATCGGGATGTCGCTGTTCTTCATCAGGCAGCGCAAGAAGGAGATCGGTGTGCGCCGCATTATGGGCAGCACCACGAACGAGGTTCTGTCCCTGCTCCTGACAAAGTTCTGCGCCCCGCTTCTGGTGTCGTTCATATTCGCCGTGCCGCTCTCGTGGTTCATTATGGACAAGTGGCTGGAAGGTTTCTCGTACCGGATCGGTCTGAGCCCGTGGATATTCATAGCCTCAGGAGCCGTGTCGCTCCTAATCGCCGTCGTCTCGATCTTCTTCCAGACCCTCCACGCCGCCCACTCCAACCCCGCCGACGCCATCCGCGCGGAATGATACCCCGTAGTTTATGCGCCTTATGGTTTCAGCAGATTGATAGGGGCGACATAGACCCCGTCTTCTCTTTTGTAGGCACCACCTACGGCAGTAAGAACCAAAAGAAATGACGGCGAGTTCTCATCGCTCTTCTCCTCAATCTTCGACTTTAGTGTCTTTAAGGAGGTGGCACCCGCCTCAATCAAGTCCTCTCCGCCAAGTTTGATTTCAATGGCACCCCAGCGGCCATCTTCCAGATGCACCACAGCATCACACTCCAAACCGGCATTGTCGCGATAGTGACGGACCTCTCCACCCAACGTACCTGCATAGACTCTAAGGTCGCGGACGGCCAGATCCTCGAAAAACAGGCCGAAACTTTCCAGATCACGCATCAGATCATCCGGCATAATGTTCAGTGCTCGGCAGGCGATTGATGTGTCAACGAAATGTCGTGTGGGTGTAGAACGAATGGATGTCTTGGATCGTATATTCGGATTCCAAGCCTCCATATCTTCCAAAATATACAAATCATTGAGAGCTTCCAAATATTCGCCGAAGGTCTTATGATCCATTGTCCGTTCATTGCTTTGGCGGACATCGGTAATTATGGTGGAGAGAGCCGCTTCTGTGGATATATGCCTGGCATAACTTCGTACAATCATCCTAAGAACTTCCGGCTTCTTGTTGCGAAACCGATCATTCTCAGTATCATCGAACACGAAGAGCCCATTCCAATAGTTCTTCGTAATCTCAATGGCAATCTCTTCGGGTGCCAACACGGCTATTGGCCAACCACCACGGCAAATCAGATGAGCGACATCTTTCAACTGGAAGTCCTGATTCAACTCCCAAGGGAAGGTCTTACCACCATCAAACAAATCCTTAAGTGAGACCGTACCCTTGGATTCTTTAGACTCCCACAGGCTCATAGGACGCATCTTTACCGGTGCGATTCTACCTGCACCGCTATGATGCACTTCTGTCTTATCTGCAGGTGTTGAACTACCTGTAAGTATGTACTTGCCAAACTCATACTTGACATCAAGGTCATCCTTCACTTGGTTCCATATATCCGGAGCTTTCTGCCATTCGTCTATCAGTCTGGGATTTTCACCCGACAGGACACCCTTGGGGTTCATCCGGGCCATCGCAATGGTCTGCTTTGTGTTTAATTTGACGAAACTCTTTTGGTAGAGCATACAAGTAGTAGTCTTGCCACAGAACTTCGGTCCCGCAACCACAATGGCTCCCGATGTCCTCAGTTTCAGTTCAATTTCCTTTTCAACAAGTCTGCCGTAATACATAGCACAATCACAATTAACGCCCCGCTAAGATAAAAATTCCCAAGATTTTCAACAAATAATTCCCAGGATTTTCAATTTAAATATTAATCAAAACAAGACTATCGAACTTATCTACGTCAGCGGCTTCTTCTAAATGTTTTTGGCCGGTGAGATCTATTAGGAGGAAAATGTTTAAAACCGTGTTAAAGTCCATTCATCAAGAACTCCCTGAGCCCCAGATGAATTATTCCATTCATATCATTTCTCTTCACTAAAGGCGTAAGGGAGATGACATATTTAGGGTAATTGTCATTTATGCTTTCCAAACGGCCGAACTCCCTTTTTCTTGTCTCTTCGTCAGCGATGATGTAGGAGACTTGAACATAGACTGTTTTCCCACGTTTCGTGCACACGAAATCAATCTCACCTACCCTCAACTGGCCGACCTGAACCTTGAATCCGTCATTGATCAACTGGTTATAGACAACATTCTCCAGAACTTTCTCGATGTCCTGCTCACGATTTCCTCCGGCGATGAAATTCCGGATTCCTATGTCCTCAAAATAAACCTTGTCATTGGATTCAAACACTTTTTTTCCGTGAATATCATACCTCGGAGCATCGTACAGAAGATAAGCCTTTCCGAAGTAACCGAGATATTCAAGCACAACCCGTGTGGACACATTCTGTCCCAAGGATTTCATAGTCTTGGCAATGTTGTTCGCAGAATTCAGTTTTCCGACATTATCCGCCAGAAAACGAACCAAATTATTCATAAACGACAGATTTCTGACACTATGCCTTTCTATTACATCCTTGAGCATCACCGTGTTATACACGCCGCTTATATATTCCCAACAATGCTCGTCATCATCAATTCCAACCCTGCTCAAGCCAGGGAGTCCACCATAATTCAGGAATAAAGCCAGAGAGGAATCGCTGTCCTCCAAATTATGGAACAGCAGAAACTCCTTATAATTCAATGAATGGATATGTATCTCCTCATACCGTCCTCCGATGATGGTGCCAAGGTCGGAAGACAGCATCGATGAATTGCTTCCAGTGACAATAATGTCCGTGTTATCCTCTGTCCTGTAACTCCTCACTGTTCTTTCCCATTCCGAGATGTCCTGAACCTCATCTATGAGAATATAATTATGTTTGTGTGAATCAAACCTTTGATCAATAAAGCCATTCAGATCCCGATAAGTCTTAATGGCATCAAAAGACTTCTTCTCCTTGTCAATGCTGATGATGTTGGCGTCCGTTTCGGATTTATGCCTTTCAATGAAGTCTTTCAGCACAAAGCTCTTTCCCACACGTCTCTGTCCGACCAGAACGATAATCTGACCTTTTCCAATCCAAGAATCCACCTTACTGGCATATTCCGACCTTGAAATAACATCCATAATACATAAATC
>CAVCRL010000256.1:0-3592 GCA_963604455.1 Lachnospiraceae bacterium
ACCCTGACATCAAGCCCCTTGTAATTGTATGTGCCTTCCTGTTCGAATGTCACTATGCGGCAGTCTGAACATTTTGTAGCCTGGGATGCAGCCACAAGCCCTTCGAATTCCCTTTCGTAGTTATCTTTATCCAGCCGCCAGCAGACCTGAACCAGTTCCACAACATTGCCGGAACGGACAACAACAAAGTCACATTCTACTTCCTCACTGAAGAAAAAGACCTTATCCTCTTCTCCTAAAGTTAAATTAATATTGCTGAAAACTATATTCTCCAACGCTTTCCCTTCATCCAGGCTCTGCGGCAAAAGCACGGCGTTCCTCATCCCCATATCCGCCACATAATATTTCGCCGGCAGGGAAGTTTCCTTCACCAATGACCTCGTGTACTTGGGCACCTTGTTAAACATAAATATCTGACAGGCATCATCCATCCATTCATAAAGATAATCCTTACTTACCTTCATTCCAATGGATTTCAGTTCATTGAAAATATTGTGGATACTGGTTGGCTTGGTGAGATTCTCCATAACCCGCTTCAGAAAATATCTCACCACGGAAGCCGGAGACTTGATCTTATAATGCTCCATAAGATCCCTGAACAACATAGTATTGAAATATGATTGAAGCAATTTGACCCGTTCACTCTTTTCCCCTGTCAACACCGCCTTCGGGTAGCCACCTTCCTGGCAATACTGTCTGAAAGCGCTTTTAAGCACAGCGGCACCATCTTCCGAAAATCTGTTCGCCTCAATGTTTTTGAATTTAAGATATTCAGTAAATGAGAGTACTTGCTGCTTGTACTCATCCGGATAGCCTCGAAGAGCGGAAGTCATCTCTCCTGACAACATTTTAGAGGTACTTCCCGTAATGAATATATTCTGACAATAGTTCTTATGCACCCTCAGAACGAATAGTTCCCATCCGTCAATCAATTGTATCTCATCAAAGAACATATAGACATCCTTCAACGACTGACCGGGATACATTTCTCGATATGCCTTAAGAATATCATCAAAGTCCGCCGTTGACATCATCGCCAGACGTTCATCGTCAAATCCGATGTAGATAATTCTTTCCTTTGCGACACCAGCTTTCAACAGCCGATTGACAACCAATTTTAATTGAGAAGATTTTCCGCATCTTCTCACGCCTGTGACCGTAATGATGTTCTTACTGTCCATAGGCAAAACGGTTTCCCTCTCAATCAGATTGTAGGGGAACTCTTCCTGATGCAAAGCAATCAGCGATTGAAATGTCTGCAGCAACATAGCGATTCATTTTTCACAAAGATAGGCATTCCCTAAAACTTAGGAAATAAATAGCCAATTCTTTCCTAAAAAACAGGAAAGACCCAAAATCGCTCCCAGTCTCCTCATTTTACTCTGGACAACACAGGAAGGCAAACGAAACCAATATCCGAATGATTAGGAAATGAAAGCTTAGCGTCATCAATCGACTAACGCGCTATTTTGGCACGGCTTCTCCTATTTTCAGCAATATTAGCAAATATGCGTGTTTTCTACAAAATACACAAACGGTCCCAAAATGTATTTTATAAAATACAGGCTCACCCACTCAATCAATCAACGAATAATTCGTGCTTCGGCCACCTTCGTCATTCTTTTTCAGGACACCTTTGTTCACAAGATCACGGATGTCATTAAGGGCGGTGTCGGTGGAGCATTTGCCGATTTTCGCCCACTTACCGGTAGTCAGTTTACCAAAGAATCCGTCAAACTGCATATTGATGATCTTTCGTTGGCGCTCATTTACCCGTAAATCCTTATGAACTTCCCAAAAACGAGCCTTTGACAAAACAGAAGACAATGTGTTTTCCGTTGAAGAAAGAGCCTTGTCAAAGCACCCAAGAAACCATAGCAGCCAAGAGGTTATGTCCCCGTCACCTTTTTGAGTCTTCTCAAGCACTTCATAATATTCTTTCTGCAGAACTTTAATCTCATTGGACATACTGTAGAAACGCTTTGAGGAATGCTCGCTACGAGCAAGGAGCATATCGGTGATAGCCCTTGTAATGCGTCCATTTCCGTCATCGAACGGATGGATGGAAACAAACCACAAGTGCGCGATACCAGCCTTGACCACAGCATCCGTGCCGTCTTCCACGTTTACCCAATCAATAAAGCGGTGCATCTCTTCCGGCACAAATTCCGGTTTTGGAGCCTCATAATGAATCTTCTCCTGCCCCATCGGTCCAGACACCACCTGCATCTCTCCGCTACGATACTTGCCAACCTCTATTGAGAACAATCCGCTGCGCCCGGTTGGAAACAAAACATTGTGCCACCCGAATAGACGCTCATCCGAAAGAGGCACATCGTAATGTTGGGTGGCATCCAATAGCATTTCCACAACGCCATCCACATATCTGGACACAGTAACCATACCTGCAGAGCTGATACCAAGCCGTCTTGCGATTGAAGACCTGACCTCCGTAAGATTCAAGGCTTCCCCCTCTATCTCGCACGAACGTACCAGTTCCAAAGACATCGTGGCAAGCATAGCCTCCTCCTGGAAGTCAAATCCGAGAGACTGCATCCTGCCAAGCATCATCCCCTGCCTGGCTCTCACCGCCCCCAACTTGTTCATTACAGTCTCTTTATCATACTGAAACCGCCACCAATCATCTCTTTGATATATATACATAGCCACGTGTTCTTTCCGGCAAAACTATGGATTATCCGGCAAATAAACAAGATATTCACCGATATTTTCTCGGTGAATAATCATCTTTTTCGCCGAAACTTGCGAGGTCACCCAACTCGAATGTAAATCACGGTGGTTTCCCTATAATCGGCACTTGACCTCTGCGCACCTAGACTCGCATCTTGCTGCTGGTCAGCGGATCGCAGTTCCAGGTGTGTTTCATTTTCCGCACCTTGAAGAGCCGAGCGGCAACAGAGCGATCTACAGCGATAGTTCCAACTCCCAGGTGTGTGAATATATCCGCACCCAAAGCGGCATATTTCTCATTTTCATCCCAATGCAGTTCCAGGTCCGCGAGTTCATCATCAGTAATCGGATGCCCGACCAACGGACATATTCTATTTCATATCCCGTATGCTGCATAATACGTAAAGGGGAACGATATAGGAGCCGACTAACCTTTGTCTTATAACACCGATGTTCAAACAATTGTGGCCTTATGTCTGTCAAGAATGCCTGCCCTGATGTTTAACTACCCCTTTTTCTCCCGAAATAACAACCTCTCGGAACTGAACGACTATGCCACAAGCCAAGGTCGGTGAACGTGAATAAAGAATGCTGCCTTTTCGTAGTGAATTTACAAAATGCTTTCAGTCCAAAGCCTGTTGGAAGCATCTGGATGACACATTGTCGTGAAAATCTTACACCTTGGACTTTGAGTTTTTCAGCCCTTTCCAGCCCCCCGTGGGCATAGACACCATATGTGCTGAAAGCATTTTGTAAAACCTTGACTATGCGCAAAAAGATTTTATGGGACAATACTGAAATCAAGCATTCGGAAGAGCGGATGTCGTCCATTGTTCGGCAGCAGTTTTCATTCCCGTACAATCCGATAATCGCTCAAGCACTATACAAGATGACCTATTTG
>CAVCRL010000257.1:0-3592 GCA_963604455.1 Lachnospiraceae bacterium
GCGGTGACAATCTCCTTGATCCCGGCGACAGCCGCCGCTGAGAAAGGCTTCTGTGTTGCGACTAATATCTTCATAATGAGCTATTTCTTAAGTTCCTCGAATTCCTTCATGCAGTCAACGAGAGCCTGAACGTCCTCGACTGTGCAGGCGTTGTAGAGGGAAGCCCTGAAGCCTCCGACTGAGCGGTGACCCTTGATGCCGATCATTCCGCGCTCCTTGGCGAACGCCAGGAACTCGTCCTGAAGAGCCTCGTAGCCCGGAGCCATCACGAAGCAGACATTCATCAGCGAGCGGTCCTCCTTCGCGGCGGTGCCGACAAACAGAGGGTTGCGGTCGATCTCTGAATATAAAAGGTCAGCCTTCTGCTGGTTGATCTTCTGGATGGCAGGAACTCCACCGATGCTCTTGAGCCACTTCAGAGTCTCGTTCATCATAAAGATCGAGAACACAGGAGGGGTGTTGTACATAGACAACTTCTCGATGTGGTTGCGATAGTCAAGCATCGCAGGGAGGTACCTTGAAACCCTTCCGAGAGAGTCCTTCTTGATGATCGCGAAGATCACACCGGCAGGGCCGACGTTCTTCTGCGCGCCACCGTAGATGAGATCGTACTTGCTCACGTCCACAGGACGGCTCATAATGTCGGATGACATATCGGCGATGAGCGGAACAGGGCAGTCGATGTCCTCCTTGATCTCGGTACCGTAGATGGTGTTGTTCGTGGTGATGTGGAAATAGTCGATGTCCGTAGGAATCTCGTATCCCTTAGGAATGTAAGAGTAGTTCTTGTCAGCCGAGCTTGCGAGAGCATAAGCCTCGCCGATTCCCTTGGCCTCCTTGAGGGCTTTCTTCGCCCAGACACCTGTCTCAAGATAGGCGGCCTTCTTCTCAAGGTAGTTCATAGCCACATAGAGGAACTGCAAAGACGCGCCGCCTCCGAGGAACACGATCTCGTGTGTCTCGGGAATATTCAGAAGCTCTCTCCAGAGTGCGCGGCACTCGTCCATAGTCGCGTCCCACTCCTTTGTGCGGTGGGAGATGCTGAGAACAGAGACACCTGTGCCTTTGAAATCCTTGAGGGCCTCAATGGCATTGTCGATGGCCACCTGCGGGAGCAGGCAAGGGCCGGCGTTGAAAACGTGTACTTTCTTCATTTCTATTTTAGTTTCAAAGTATTATTAAAATATACGGTTTAAAATCAAAACTGATTTCGCGGTAAATATAGGCAATTAAAAGGATTTGCCCAATATTTACCGCAAAATTATAAATTATCTGTAGCCGAGGAGGTACGAGATGATGGCCATCCTGACGTACATTCCGCCGCCGGCCTGCTGGAAGTAGTAGGCGTACGGGGTGTCGTCGATGTCCGTGGCGATCTCGTTGACCCTTGGGAGCGGGTGCATTATCTTCATATTCGGCTTGACGGAGCCAAGCATCGAGGCGGAGAGCCGATAGACATCCTTTACCTTATTATATTCATCCATATCCGGGAACCTTTCCTGCTGGACTCTGGTCATATAAAGGATGTCGCAGATGTTCAAACCATCCTCGATCCTGTCTGTCTGCCTGTAGTCAACGCCCTCACGGTCAAGCAGCTCCAGATATTTCTTAGGCATATTCAACTCCTCAGGGGAAGTGAATATGAAGTGTGGGTCGAACCAGCGCAGGGCCTCCACGAGGGAGTGTACGGCGCGGCCGTATTTGAGGTCTCCGACCATATTCACTGTCAATCCGTTGAGTCTGCCTTGGGTCTTCTGGATGGCGTAGAGGTCGAGCAGGGTCTGTGTCGGGTGCTGGTTCGCTCCGTCGCCGGCGTTGATGACAGGCACCGAAGCCACTGAAGCCGCGATGTCCGCCGCCCCCGCCTGAGGATGCCTCATCACGATCATATCCACATAGTTGGACACGATCTTTATGGTGTCCTCCAGGGTCTCGCCCTTGGTCTGGCTGGTGTTGCGGTTGTCCGGGAAGCCGATGACTCTGGCTCCCAGCCTGTTGACAGCGGCCTCGAATGAAAGCCTCGTTCTGGTCGAAGGCTCGAAGAACAGGCAGGCCACCACCTTCCCGGCGAGGAAGTTCTGTTCACGGTTCGCTTCGAATTCCTTTGCTACCTCAAGGATGTGAAGGACTTCGTCCTTTGAAAAATCCTGGATTGAAATTAGACTTTTAGGCATAATGTTTAAGATTTAAAGTTCGTTTATAGTACAGTTCTCAATTTTCCCGATTCTGGTCCGGAAGTCATCCTCGGAGGATAGCCTGACCCAAGTCTGGAGCGTGCACTCCGCTCCGAAATCCTGCCCTTTCTGCTTGAGGTCCATATCCTTGAGGATTTTCATCACACTGTTCATCGCCTCGTAGCCGAAACGGACTCTGAACCATTTCCCGGCGATCTTCTCGACGCTGCCGGCCTTGTCGAGGGCCTCGGCCGTGGATGTCTTGTAGGCCCGGATCAGTCCCGGAATCCCGAGCTTGATCCCGCCGAAATAGCGCACGACCACCACGAGCACATCGCTGAGCCCTCTGGAGTCGATCTGTCCCAGAATCGGTCTGCCGGCCGAAGATGAAGGCTCTCCGTCATCGTTGGCCCTGAACTTGTCCCCGAGATAGCCGAGGCGGTAGGCGTAGCAATGGTGGCGGGCATCGTGGTACTTCTTTTTCAAGTCACCGACAATACTCTTGACCTCTTCTTCTGTCTCGACGGGAAAAGCGAATGAGATGAAGCGGCTGCCATTGTCTTTGAACAGCCCTTCAGCCGGTCCGGGAACGCTCTTGTAGGAGTCTCGGATGATGTTTTCTGGTGTCTCCATTCCTAAGACACGAAATTAGCGTTTTTCACATAATTTTGCAACGGAACGGGAAATTTTGTAATTTTGAAATGGTTTTGAATCAAAAATATTTATGGTATATAAATTCAGGGTTACACTCGCCGGGATCAAAGGATTCTACCGGGTTTATGAGATGAGGGGCGAAACGACCCTTTACGAATTCCACAAACAGATGCGTGCGGATATGGAATTTCCGCAGGATCAGTTGATTATGTTCAAGGCTATGGATGCCGGCGGCGGAGTTCTCGCCCGCTACGGACTGTTCGACCTTGGAAGCGGCACAGTGGACAATGTAACCGTGGCGCAGACTGTCAAGAACGGGGTCGCCTCGTTCCTGTACTTCTACGATGTGCCTAACCGCAAGAGCGTGATCGTCACGTTCGAGGGCGTGGAGGAGAAGCCGGAATGCTCTCCTACGATCGTCGAGGTGAAGGGCCCGAATCCGATCGAGTTCGAGAACGGTTATGTGGCCTTTGAGGATCTTCCTGATTCACAGCGACATCTGCCTGGCCAGAAGCCTGACTGGGGATCCGATGATGATGACGATGAGGGAGGATCTTCTTCCCTTTCCCTTGATGATGACAGGGATGATGATGACGACGATGAGGAGGACGATGACGACGAGGACGGAAAGATCGTCTTCGACGGGACCGAGGATCTGGACATCTAAGATTCTTTATGAATATGTCCCGGCGGCTTCTCATAATCCTTGGACCTACCGCTGTCGGCAAGACTGACTTCAGCGTCTCGAAGGCTTTGGAATATGG
>CAVCRL010000258.1:0-3574 GCA_963604455.1 Lachnospiraceae bacterium
TGCTCAAGGAAGTGCGCGAGACCGTCCTGGTCAGGGGTCTCCTGAATAGCTCCGACATTGGTGGCGAGATAGAACTCAGCCCTGCCGGCCGGCTTGTCATTGTGTCTGATGTAATAGGTCAGACCGTTCTCCAGCTTGCCGACCTTGACCGCCGGGTCATTCGGCAACTGCTGCATCTGAGCCTGTGCGATGAACGCCGAAGCGGACAGCACAAAGGCTGAGACGAAAATCAAAAATCTTTTCATAATCAACTCTATATTAGGATTATTATTGTTCATCGGAATATTCAAGGACATCCCCAGGCTGGCACTCCAAAGCCCGGCAGATCGCTTCCAGCGTGGAGAATCTGACAGCCTTGGCCTTTCCCGTCTTCAGGATAGACAGGTTGGCCGGAGTGATCCCGACCTTCTCGGCAAGCGCGGCGGAAGACATCTTTCTCTTCGCCAGCATCACATCAACATTGACTATTATAGACATATCTTTCAATTGTTCAATAACACAAACTTACATCAATATATTCGTTATTCCAAATTAAATTTCCGTTTTTCGATAAATTATTATTGAATATATCCACATCAGCGAAAGTTGGGGCAAAAAACGTTATATTTGCACCATTATAAGCGATTCTTATGTTAGAGGATTTCAAACTGAAGGTCTTTATGGCCGTGGCGGAAAACGGCAGTTTCACCATCGCCGCCAAGGCGCTTGGCATCACCCAACCAGCCGTGAGCCAGAACATAGCCGAACTTGAAAGGAATATGGGTGCGGAGCTGTTCACCAGAGGCCGTGGCTCTGTGACCCTGACAGCGGCCGGAGTCGCTTTCAAGGAATATGCTGAAAAAATCCTCTACTGGTACTCCGCCGCAGGACAACTGTTCGGCCCCACAGGCAAGATCACCGCAAACAAACCCGTCAGGATCTCCGCCGACGGCTTCATCGCCAGCCATATTCTTCCCGAAGCCATTTCCAAACTGCTGACATTCAACCCGTCACTGACATTCTCCATCACAAGCGAGCCCGATAAACAAGACATACGGCTCTACTCCAGAAAGCACGTGGTCGAGCCGTCATTCGATGACATCAGCACATTCGTATTCAGTGTGACAGCCTCGGCCGTCAGCTCCAACCCGGCATATTCAAGAATCACAGAGATGGAGACCCTTCCCCGGAATGCCCGGCTTGCGGTTCTGGGAATATATTCAGAGATTCTTCCGCTGGACTTGAAGGCCCGCATAGCGGTCGTGTCGGATTCCGCCGAAGCCATAGTGCAACTGGTAACAGGCTCGCCCGATCTCATCGGCCTGCTCCCCCAACCAGCCGCACCACAAGACCTCTTCACTCTTCCTGTCGCGCTTCCGTTCCTGACTCAAGACGTGCATCTTGAAGCCTCTGAATACTCCAATCACATCGCCTCAGCTCTGCGCCGGGTTCTTTGTGATCAATATCAAGCATATTGCTGACCAACGAAGCCAAGGGAACTGGATTTTCAAGGCATTATGCCCTGCACGTGCTACTGAGCGTCTTTTTGATGAAAGCGTTTCGTGAATCAGTACCGTCTGGCCAAAGTAAGTCAACTCGTATATAACTTCCATTTCTTGAGTACTATAGGTACATCGAAAGGAGCAAAAACAAGCAATATTGCTCTCGATGACAGCAAAAATACATACGAAGGCAGCATTTCCGTCAGAAAATGTTACCGTCATAGTCGTAAAAGGTTCTCTATGAGATTTCCGTTATTTTATTGACTTGTAATAGATTGGAGTACAGTCATCTTCGCCGCTGAATATTCCGATGAGGTCGCGGAGGAGGAGGTCGGGGCGGACCACACCGCTTTCCCAGAAGTCGTTGCCGCCCTTGGGGTTGAGGCGGTTGTTGTCGTTCCAGACCACGCCTGCGGAGGTACCACTGGAGTTAGCGGCGTATCCTTTGGCACCGGAATATCCTCTGGCTGAGGAGTTTTTCTGAATGTTCACCAAGAAGTCCTCGAACAGGGGATTTACGGAAAGGAGTTGCTCCAGCGTCTGGCACCAACCGACGTTCATCCAAAGATCCGCTTCCTTTGACAATGAATATGCCGTCTCGACCGAAATCTGGCCCGAGACAGAACTTCCCGGCTTGGCTCCAAGAATATCCCCGCCGGCATCCTTGAACAGGGTGGTGAGATAACTTTCCTGTCCGGGAATGAACCATTGATCCTTGTACGGGATGTTGACCAGAATCTTTCTTGTTGTTCCAGGAACCGCATTTACGGAACTCAGTTCAATGTTTTTTGCTTTGTGATTATTTTGACCTAAATCACAAGTGCCGTTTGCATTCGATATGCCTTGAACAGAATCACGCAGGCTGATGTAGTTATCCGAAACGACCTTAAGCACCGAGTCCGCCGCGGCCATATTCCCTGTCAAAGCTCCGAAAAGGCGTATGTAGGCGGCTCTGGCCAGAGGGTGGCGCTCAAGATGCTCGTTGACGATGAAAGTCTTGATTCCCAGCGACTCAAGTTTCGCGAGGAATTGCGACTTTACAGGAGAGACTGAATATGTCAGGAGCAGGTCCGGTTTCAAAGCCATAATCTTCTCGTAGTCAGGGCTTGCGTCATAACCGATGTCCACCACCGTTCCGTTGTTCAGGCCGGCTGTCACTGTTGAGTCGCAGACATATTCACCGCCAGACACCCCGACAATCACCGAGTCCGCCCCGATGGCATCCAAAAACCCGACGTAGGAAGTACTCATAACTATCAATCTACCAAGCGGTTGACTAACGATCATCGTATCCCTGCTTCCGTCAAACGGCGAGATCGAGACCAATGAATATTCCCCGTCCGCTTCCGGAATTATATTCATAAATTGTGGTTCCGTAATGTCCTGTGGAATGTCGTCGCTGCCATTCCGCACGCATCCGCATACACTTGCTGCAAGTGCGGTGGCCAAGAAAATATATTCGTAGAATTTCATATCGTCGCAAATTTAATTGTTTTTTGCTATCTTCGAAGTCTGTTCTGTGGAAATCGCTTGCTGATGTCAAGACAATGCCGGATTTTATGAATATTAAGGCTTGGCTTTTCGGACAAGATGATCGTGAAGGCAGGAAATGAAATTTGTAAATTTGTAATATTATGGGAAAATATAACTTTGACGAGATGACGGTCAGGCGCGGCACGAACTGCGTCAAGTGGGATGCGGAGAGTCCGGTCGGGCCGATCTCTGAGGATGTGATTCCGCTTTGGGTGGCGGATATGGACTTCAAGGTGGCTCCGGAGATCGTGAACGTGCTGAAAGATCGTGTGGATCAAGAGATTTTCGGCTACACTCACGTGCCGGATTCCTACTACGAGGCTGCCGTCAACTGGTGGGAGCGCCGCAGAGGGTGGCACACGGAGAAGGATTGGTACCTCTACATTGCAGGGGTGGTTCCGGCGATGTCGGTGGTTGTCAAGGCTTTGACACAGTACGAGATTGTGGACGGCGAGGTTGTCGAGAAGCCGAACCGTGGACGTGGCCCTCACGGTGAATTGCCGAAGATGATCATCCAGAGTCCGGCGTACAACTGTTTCTTCTCCACCGCGAAGAACAAT
>CAVCRL010000259.1:0-3566 GCA_963604455.1 Lachnospiraceae bacterium
TCCTCAAGGATCTCAAGCGTACCGAGGTCCTCGACCAGTTCAAGTCGATGCTTCCTGAGCTCCAAAAACAGATCCCTTGCGATGAGCAGTACAAGACTTTCGTCCCTGGTGACGAGTCTGACATCTACGCCTACGACGCCATCTACTGCGCTGGCCACGCCAACGCGGGCATCAAGCTGATCGCTTTGAATCTTCCTTATAATGAGGAGGTTCAGGCCAAGGCCGGGACACGTACCGCCCTTCTTCGCAACATTATGGTGGAGAAGTTCAACAGAATCGTGAATCCTGTCGGCATCGTGGTCCTGACTCCTGACCAGCAGGATCACCTCAGCGAGGAGGCGTTCTATTGGAACATCGCTTTCCGTGAGATTTCCCACGGACTCGGAGTCAAGGAGACGATCAACGGAAAGGGGAATGTTGACGAAGCTCTCGGCAACAAGGCTCTGACTTGGGAGGACGCCAAGGCGAACGCTCTCGGACTTTATCTTGTCTGCAAACTTTTGGACGAGCACAAGATTCCTACGCTTGTCACAAAGGAGGACGCCATCACCACATTCGTGGCCAACCTTATCCGCTCCGAGCGTTTCGGTGAGGCCTCACAGCTTGGTAGGGCTTACGTTATGCTCTTCAACTACCTGAACCAGAACGGCGCCTTCAAGCGTGGAGACAGCGGAAAATATTCAATCGACTACGAGAAGACCCTTTCACTCGTGTCCGAGTTCGCCGGCATCGCCCTCAAGACCCAGGCCACAGGTGACTACGAGTTCGCCGAACAGTTCGAGAATCAGTACTGCGTCCTTTCCGAGGACTTCAAGGCTGACCTCGTGAACATCCGTCTTGAGAACATTCCGATCGACCTCAGGTTCGAATTCCAGAAATAAAATTAATAATCAATACTACTGAAATGGCTGAAAAGAAATTCAATGTGAAGTACGGTGTACTTCTGCCAATTGTTCTTCTGGTCACACTCTTCTTGTGGTGTGTGCCTACCTCATTCTTCGGCATCGACGCTCTGACCGTTGTGCAGCAGCGTGTGATCGCCCTCTTTGTGTTCGCCGCGCTGATGTGGATGTTTGAGATCATCCCTAACTGGGCCACTTCCGTCCTGATCATCGTGGTCGCTCTGCTGACCGTCTCCGACAAGGGACTCGGTTTCTTCTGCAATCCTGAGTTCGGTCAGCTGGTAAGCTACAAGAAGATAATGTCATCTTTCGCCGACCCTGTCGTGATGCTGTTCCTTGGCGGATTTGTGCTCGCGATTATGGCTGAAAGATTCGGACTTGACGTAACACTCGCAAAGTCATTGCTCAGCATATTCGGGACAAAGCCTAAGATGGTGCTTCTGGGATTCCTCATCATTATCTCAGTGTTCTCGATGTTTATGAGCAACACCGCGACCGCCGCTATGATGCTCGCGTTCCTCGCTCCGGTGCTCCACAAGCTTCCGAGCGATGACAAGGGTAAGATCGGTCTCGCGCTCTCTATCCCGGTGGCCGCCAACCTTGGTGGTATCGGAACCCCTATCGGAACCCCTCCTAACGCCACGGCTAAGGGTTACCTTGAGCAGGCCGGCATCGATGTCTCTTTCGGAGACTGGTGCGTTCATATGATTCCTTACGTGATCATTATGATTCTCCTCGCCTGGGTTCTCCTCCTTGTGTTCTTCCCGTTCAAGACCAAGAAGCTTGTGCTTGAGATCCCTGCCAACGACAAGAAAAAGGATTGGAAGAGCACAGTGGTCTGGATCACCTTCATCGTGACCATCCTTCTCTGGGCCACCGAGCAGCTCCATCACATCAGCTCCAACGTTGTGGCTTTGATCCCTCTTGGAGTCTTTACTGTCACCGGCCTTTTCGGAAAGGAGGAGATCAAGGAGATCAACTGGACGGTTCTCTGGCTCGTCGCCGGAGGTTTCGCCCTCGGTTACCTTCTTCAGGACACCGGTCTTGCCAAGGTTCTCATCACAGCGATTCCTTTCGGCTCGATGTCCGTCATCCTTGTGCTGGTTGTGGCCGGCCTTGTCTGCTACTTCCTCTCGAACTTCATCAGCAACTCCGCCACTGCGGCCCTGCTCATCCCTATCCTTATCGTTGTAGCTGAGGGTATGGCCGATCCGGCAGCCGCCAACAACGCGGCGTTCGTCGCTATGGGCGGAACCCAGGCCATGATCATATTCATCGCCGTGTGCGCGTCCATCGCGATGCTGTTCCCTATCTCAACACCTCCGAACGCCATCGCGGCCTCAACCGGACTTGTCGAGACCAAGGATATGGCGAAGATCGGTATCATCATCGGTGTCGTCGGATTCATCTTCGGATTCTTCTGGCTCACCAAGATATTCCCGTTCGCGCAGTAATTTTATAGTAATATCAGAGAAGCTGTTTTGGGAAGGAACCAAAGCAGCTTCTCAATGCTTAAAAAACAGTTAGTAGTTATTAAAATGAACAAAATTTTCACTTCACTTGCCGCTTTGGCAATGTGTGCCTCTCTCGGGGCGCAGGAAACGGCTCCAAAGGTAAGCCTCTACGGATTCATCCGCAATTACTACGCTTTCGACACACGTGAGAGCGTCGCGGGAACAGAGGACTTCTTCTATTATCTTCCAAAGGACGAGAACGAGAATAAGAAGGGAGATGTCGATCTGAATGAGCAGAGCTCTCTCCGCTACGCCGCCATCACTTCCAGAATCGGGCTCAATGTGACCGGTTATGAATATAACGGATTCAAGATGGGGGCAAAGATCGAGACCGACTTCTACAATGGCCTTTCAGGTGTCACAGGAACGGCGGTACTCCGTCTTCGTCAGGCCTATGTCACCATCGGCAAGAACGATTGGTTGGTGACCGCCGGTCAGGCTTGGCATCCTATGGCCGCAGATATGCCGGATGTGTTCTCCCTCAACACCGGAGCTCCTTTCGGACCGTTCAGCCGTACCCCGCAGGTCAAACTTGACTATAAGCTCAGTGACGCTTTCTCACTCACAGGCTCAGCCATCTGGCAGATGCAGTACACTTCCGCTGGCCCTAACGGCGCATCCGCAAACTACATCAAGTACAGCTGTGTGCCGGAGATCTATGTGGGTTTGAACTACAAGAACGACAACTTTCTCCTCAGGGCTGGCGTGAACATGCTCTCGATCAAGCCGAGGAACAACAACGGAGAGGTAAAGGTTGACGACCGCATCACAACCTTCACTCCGTTCCTCTACGGACAGTACAAGAGCGGTCTCTTCTCTGTCAAGGTCAAGACGACCTACGCCGAGGCCGGCGAGCATTTTAACTTAAATGGCGGTTACGGTATCTCCGGACTCAAGTCTGACGGTGTAAGTTATGAATATACCCCGACACGTAACTCCTCGACTTGGGCGAGCTTCATGTACGGCAAGAAGACCCAGTGGATTCTCTTCGCGGGCTATGTGAAGAATTTCGGAACAAAGGATGATCTCTACGGTGCCAAGGACGGCTACGCCCCTGCGGCAAACCTCTATTTCAGCAAGAACAGCTTCTCGAACATGAACCAGATGTGGAGGCTCACTCCTACCGTGATCCACAACATCGGCAAGTTCG
>CAVCRL010000260.1:0-3551 GCA_963604455.1 Lachnospiraceae bacterium
ATGATATTATCTGAAATACTGTCATACAATCACGCCGGAGGCATCTGGTTCAGGAGCATCCCTAAGCATTTCCTCCAGCGTACAAATTTACGAATATTCCCGAGAACAACTAACGTCAGCGCGTCAGGACGGCATTTCCACGCCCAATGCACAACCCGTTACACTTCGTACGTAAGTGGATTTCACGTGAGAATACAGAGATCAAGCATACGGAAGAGCGGATGTCGTCCATTGTTCGGCCACAGTTTTCTTCCTCTGGCCAAAACCTAATGTTTTGTCCTTGTTGGTACACCAGAAGCACGTTTCCTGCACCAATGCCATCTTTTAGTCCATTTGGTTCACCTGAAGTGCGTTTCCTGTACCAATGGTGCACCCCGGTACATTCGGTGCATACAAAAGCCTCCTCACGTACATTTTATGTCCTATAAAACAATAGCAGGCCGTTCTTCCAGGTATGAAAAAACGATGCGCACCTAAAGCACCATCTATCTAACAATCAACGAGTTGACATTTCAGATGCAAATATATTCGTGTACCTAAGAGACAGCGGCCACGGTACAGAGCGTTCTATTGATGTTCCGGACTTCCAGGTGCGAGAAAACACACGTACCTAAAACATCATCAGCCTGATAGCCAACGAATTGCCACTCCAGGTGTGAATATATTCGTGCACCTAAGAGACAGCGGCCACGGTACAGAACGTTCTATTGGTGTTCAGGACTTCCAGGTGCGAGAAAACACACGTACCTGAAACATCATCAGCTTGATAGCCAACGAATTGCCACTCCAGGTGTGAATATATTCGTGCACCTAAGAGACAGCGGCCACGGTACAGAGCGTTCTATTGGTTAGGCGTAGCTGTGCATTCCGCCGAGGAGGTAGTTGACGCCGAAGTAGGTGAAGAGGACGGAGGCGGAGAGGATGAGGGTGTAGATGTGATAGGCACGAGGACTCCTCAGGAACGGGAGACGGGTGCGATGGACGCCAAGGGAGGCGATCAGGAAGGTGATCAGGGCCCAGGTTTCTTTCGGGTCCCAGTTCCAGTAGCAGCCCCAGGAGACGTTGGCCCAGATGGAGCCGGCGATTATGCCGGAGCCTAAGAAGAACAGGGCGGGGTACATCAACGCTTCCGACATCCGGGCCATCTTCGCGGAGGCTGGATCAGAGACCGAAGTACGGCGCAGCGATGCAACCAGCCCACAGATTCCGTTGATCATAATGATGGCGAGAACGGTGTACGAGAGCATCATCAGGGAGACGTGGATGCTCAGCAGCGGAGATGACAATACCGGCATCAGTTGGGTGACGGCCGGGTTGGCGTTGCCCATCGCGGAAACCAGAGTGGCAAGCGACGCGACTATGATTCCGAACGGCAACATAATCGGGAACTTCCGGAAACTCAGCACGGAAGCAAGCATCGCCGTCCAAGCGATCGTCAGCATCGTCTCCGCACCGTTGGAGAAAGGAATATGCCCGCTTGCAATCCAGAGGAGCCCAAGCACGATAGTCAACACAAGAAAAAATATGAAGGCCGCAGCGACTCCAACAATCTTGACTATTCCTGGAACATATTTTTTGCCGGCCATCGTGGAGGTGAACTCACCCTGGATCATCCGGCGCATCGCCACCGCCAGCATCACCAAACCAATGATCAGGAAAGTCCCGGCGATCGGAAACAGCGGCGGCAGAGCGTTGTACGCCCTTTCGGCCTTGATGCGGTACGCCGGCGGTAGGCTCTCCCCCATCCTGCTCTCCTGAAAGCGGCGCAGCTTCCCGAGCGATTCTTCTAATTTTGAATATTCACGGTTCACCACCAACTCGAAGATGTAGTCCATCGACTTGCGGACGAAAAGCCACTCATCGTCGGCAATTCCCTCCGGCAGCCGGTCGCTCTGCGAGTACCATCCAAGCCGTCCGGTGCTGTCCCGCAAAGGGTAGATTTTCAAAAGGTCTCCTGAATATAAAGCCTTGACCGTCGCCTCCTTATCCATCGCGTCAACCGCCTTTTTCCGGTTGTGCATAGGAATATTCCTCCAGCTTGTGCCGTAGAACATCCAGCCTGTAAGCACCTGCTCGTCAGTCAGTCCCTTCACACCGGAGGTTCCGTAGAGTTTTGCGCTGAAATCCGAGGCGAGGGTCTGGAGCGGGCATATTCGTCCGTGGTACAGAACGTAGAGTCTTCCGAACTCGGCGGCGATGTTTTTTGGCAGGACTTTCGGAGAGGCCGGGCCACGCTTCACCTGATTTACGTTGACGGAAGCATTTTCCGTTTGAGAAATATTGCCCACAGAATTTCCTGTCGCAGAAGCGGTTGCCTCCAAGCACAGAAGAATCGCAATGACCGATGAATATCTCAACGCATTCCCGAAGAACTTCTTGAACCTCTTGTCCGTGAAGAAAAACGCCAGAAGCCCGAGAAGCAACAGTGCATAGCCAGTATAAATGACAGCGATGCCGACCGGATCGTGGCTAACCGTAAATGTCACACCAGCCTCATCGCTGTCATAGTCAGTCTGATAGAAACGATAACCTTTGCAGGACAGGATGCGGTTCATCTTCACCTCGCCCTCGCGGAGAACCGAGCCGTTCTTTGTGAAGCGCAGCCGTGAACTGTAGTCCGCAGCGGCATCCGTTCCGGAATGGTAAAGCACCTCGAAGTCCTCAAGTTCCACACTGAAAGGCAGTTCGAGAAGCTTTCCGTCCTTGGTCTCGAAAGTCTCCACGGATTCCCCTTCACGCACGTGAAGCATCCCTTTCCTCGCGGAAAAGGATGTCACAAGCGCTCCCGCCAGAATCAGCACCAGCGAAAGGTGCAGCACCAGGGCCGCCGGCCGCCCTGCAAAAAGTCTTGTCATAATCAAAGCAGACCTCCAAAGTCAATCAGTCAAGACTTTGGAGGATATGTATTTTAAATTATATCGAGTCGATAAACTTAACCACAGCATCCCTTTCGGACTTGGAGAGGGCGCGGAAATTCTCAACGGACTTACGGGCGTCACTCTGGGCGCTTCCGTGCCACATAATCGCCTCCACAACAGTTCTGGCACGACAGTCGTGAAGCCTGTCAACACCGCCGGCGACAAGCTCGCTCAGGCCACGTCCCCAAAGCGGAGTCGTCCTGCACCAGCCGGTGCGGATGTCGTTCTTCATAAAGAGACGATGCTGAACCATATCCGTGTACGGCCAGATAGTCTGGTGAGGATAACGAGGAAGTCTCGGATCGTTGTCCTTGAAGAAACCGTTCGGATCCGTGACATTGTCCTCTCCGGTAACCCAGCTTGGACGGTGGCACGTGGCGCATCCGATCTTTGTGAAGAGTTCCTTGCCCTTGATGACCTCAGGATTGTCCAAATCCCTGGCCGCAGGAACGGCCAATCCTCTGTGCCAAATCATAAAGTCGGCATATTCATCATCCGTCATCTCCGGCTTGAGGTCCTTGGCCATCAAATAGTTGTAGATGTCCTCCTGAACATTTCCCGTCTTGTTCTGGTCAGGGAAATATTTGTAGAAATCCTTCTGGACATCAGGATCCTGCGAAGCCACCTTGGCGT
>CAVCRL010000261.1:0-2009 GCA_963604455.1 Lachnospiraceae bacterium
TCAAGCCAGTTTCCGGTGTAGATCTGGACAGCCGGCTGGGTGGTCAGGACCTCAAGCTGGCGGCCGCTCTCCGGAGAGTACAACTGAGCCGCCGTCTGAAGCTGTCCAGCCTCATAGTCGTTGATCATAAAGCAGTTGTCATATCCCTTGCCGTAGTTCAAAGCCGGGAAATCAGCCTTGATTTCAGCTCCGATCTTCTTAAACTCCTGAAAATCCATTGGAGTCCCGGCAACCGGATCCGGCTCCCCTACCGGAATCAAAGTCTCGTCCGTCGGCAGATAGACAGCGGCGTTGAGCTTCAACTCGTGATCAAGAATATTCCCGTTCCCTTCGCCATTCAAATTGAAATAGGCGTGGTTGGTAAGGTTGACGACCGTGGCCTTGTCGGTCTGAGCCGTGAAAGTCAGTTTGAGGGCGTTGTCTTCGCTCCACTCGTAGTGGGCGACAACCTTCAGATTGCCGGGATAACCAGCCTCGCCATCCTGCGAAAAGTATTGGAACTCAACGGCATCACCTTCGACGCGGCTGTCCCACACCTGATTCTGGAATCCATCAGGGCCTCCGTGCAGATGGTTTGGACCGTTGTTGATCGGCAATGAATATTCCACCCCGTCAAGCGTGAACTTTCCGAGGGCTATGCGGTTGGCGTAGCGTCCAGGGCACTTTCCGGCGCAAGGACCGTCCCCGAAATAATCCTCAGGTTTTGTGTAGCCCAAAACCACATCAGCGATCTTTCCGTCCTTATCCGGCACGGCGATCGACACGATTCCGGCACCTACGCTTGAAAGGCGAACGAACGCACCGCTTTCATTCTCAATAGTATAAAGGAATATTTCCTTTCCGTCAGGGGACGTACCCCAAAGTTCCTTGGTGATCTTCATATTCAGTGTTATTTTAGATTGTCAAGATATGGCAGGACATTCTCCACGGGAGCGTCCTTCATTATCACTTTCTTCTTGGAATCAAGCACATACAGCGATGGGATGGCCCGGACATTATAGGTGACATCGGAGCGGATTATGTAACTCTGGTCGTAGCCGTTGTACCAATTCTTAGGATAGACCGAGGCATATTCACGCCATTTGTCCAACTCATCGTCTATGTAAACATTGACCACGGCAAGCCTTCCGGAGGCCACCAGATCAGCGATTTTCTCGTCCGAAGTCAGGCTCTCGATGATCTCCTTGCAGGCCGGGCAACCCGGATTGGTGAAGAACAGAAGGGTTGTCTCAGCCTTGATTCCATAAAGAGTATGTCGCTTCCCGGCTAGATCCGTGAACGTGAAGTCAGCCGCCGGCGATCCTATCATATTCAGAGAACACATCTGGGCGTCGTGGTCGTAGGCTGGCTTCATATCGGGGTCAACATAGTCCGAGACGGCCAGACGGGAGACATAAGGCAGATAGAGATCCTCGTTCCGCACCGGTGAGTTAGGGTCGTAGAGGTACTTAGGAACCATCTCCTCGAAAAACTCGAAGACATTCGTTGAAGTGTCGGTGGCCTCGAATTTCTCCACCTTATCGAAGAAACCGGCCATAGCCTTTCTGCCGAAATCAATGCCGCAACCCCTTTCCAGAATGGTCACGTATGTCCCAAAAGCCTTTTCAACCTCATCCGCCGGCACACCGTTCACGATGCCCGAATCACACGGATACGCCTTGGCCAGAAACTCGTTCCAATAATTCGAGAGGACATATTCAGTCGCCTCCTTAGGTTCGGTGATCACCGCCGGCGGCTCAGGCATCGACGGGAAATGATGCGATTGGAACTCGGTCGCCTTGCTGTTCCCGCACCCTCCGCAACCTACCGTCATCAAGGCGCAAAGCATTATCAATGAATATGTCAGGAGATGTCTCATACTTTAATCGTTCTTTTCCAGCAGACTCTGGGAGATGTTGATGATGAAGTCACCCATCTTCTCAAGTTCCTGCACTATGTCAATGTAGAACACTCCTGTCTGGTAGTTGTAGCCTTCCTTCTCGATGTTGACTATGTGCTCCTCACGCAGG
>CAVCRL010000261.1:2120-3550 GCA_963604455.1 Lachnospiraceae bacterium
AGAAGGTCAAGCATCCTGTCAAGCCTCTTGATCATCTCGTCGTCGAATGTCTTGCCGTGGTCAAGGGCCCGTTTCATCATCCTGCCTATGGCCTCGCCGGAGTCTCCGATGCTCTCCAGCTCGCCGATCACCCTGTACATCGACTTGATTCTCAATGCGGAGACGGCGCTGATGTCGCCCTTGGAGACCTCGTTCAGGTAGGAGGCTATCTCATATTCAATCTTGTCCGTGATATTCTCGTACTTGACGAGTTTCTCATTGACGGACTCCAGCTCGGATTGGGTCTTCGCGCTCACCGCGCTGCGGATGAAGCCGACCTCACGACAGCATATTTCCGCAAAATGAATGATCTCCTGCTTGGCCTCGTCGAGGGAAAGTTCCGCCGTGGAGAGAGGTCCGCCCTGGATGAACTTGAGGCGATAGACCTCTTCCTCGCCCTTAGGGGTCGGAATGATCCTGTTGACAGCCTTGACGAGCTGAGGGATGAACCAGACGAGGATCAGGGTCGTGGAGAGGTTGAACACCGTGTGGAGGATGCATATTCCGTAAAGCATCGAGTTCTGCTGCTCGGGTGAGAAGTCTCCCGCGGAGGTTGTACCATCGAACAAGGTGACAGGGTTCTCGAAGCCGATCGCGGTGGTCATCGAGGCGATGATTTTCATCAACGGGTTGAAGAACACCAGAGCCAGGACTACACCGATCACATTGAACAGGGTGTTGGCGATGGCGGTTCTTTTCGCCGAGTAGTTCGCCACGGCGGCGGCTATGTTGGCGGTGATCGTGGTTCCGATGTTGGCGCCCAGAACCATAGCGGCCGCCATCTCGAAGTTGATCCAGCCGTTCGCCACGAAGACCATCGTGAGGGCCAAAGAGGCGCTGGAGGCCTGCACAATCACTGTTATCAAGGCACCGACAAGGGTGAATATGATCACAGAGAAGAAGCCGTAGCTTGTCAGGTTCTTCACAAGAGCCAGAACATCAGGGTATTGGTTCAGGTCTGGCACCGAGTTCTTCATCGTGGCGAGACCGATCAGCAGGAACGCGAATCCGATGATGAACTCTCCGATGTTGCGGTTCCGGCTGCTCTTGAGGGTCATCATAAAGAAACCCAGGGCGATGAACGGAACGGCGAACGCTCCGATGTCGTAGCTGAATCCGAACAGGGAGATCATCCACGCCGTGAGCGTCGTTCCGATGTTCGCTCCCATAATCACGCCTATGGCGTTGCCCAGTGCGAGCAGACCGGCGTTGACCATACTGACGACCATCACGGTCGTTCCGCTGGAGGATTGGATGAGGGCAGTGATGACAATACCCGTGATGATACCCTTGAAGGTCGTTGACGTCATAGACGCCAGAAACGATCGCAGCTTGTCACCCGCCGCCTTCTGAAGACCCTCGCTCATCATGGTCATTCCGTACAGGAACAT
>CAVCRL010000262.1:0-3547 GCA_963604455.1 Lachnospiraceae bacterium
GGGATTATTCCATCCTCGGAACGGACATACAAATAAAATTGTTTGACGATCATTTCACAGTGGAAAGCCCGGGAATCCTTCCAGGAAGGGTCAGACTGCATAATATGCGGACAACTCATTTCTCACGAAATCCTAAGATTGCCTCATTTATGAAAGAATACGAGTTCATTCGTGAGTTTGGTGAGGGTGTTGACAGAATGTATAGGGAGTTGGAAGAAGGTGGATGGCCAAGTCCTGTTTTCAGGCAGGATGATTTTATGTTCAGAGCTAACCTGATAGCTAATCCATTTATGTCAAATGATCCAAATGATCCAAATGCGATCCAAATTGATTTGAATAGTCAATTATTATTTCTCATAAAGTCAAACCCATCAATTTCTCGAAAGGAATTATCTGATAGACTTAATATTAGCGACCGTAAAACTAGAGAGGTTCTCAAAGGTTTGCAAGAATCCGGAATACTGAAACGTCAAGGGACAACACGTGGTATTTGGATCATATTGAAATAAACAGATTGACAATGAAATTCAACTTCAAGATACAACAGTACCAGACTGACGCTGTGGAAAGTACGGTGGCGGTCTTTGCTGGGCAGCCGTGTCAGGATAGATTTATGTACCGCAGGGATTTAGGTCAGAAGGACGCTGGGCAGATCACTTATGATGACGACTACGTCGGCTTCAGAAACGCTGATATCGAACTCTCTGACCAAGACATATTTGCGGGCATCCGGAATATTCAGGAATCCAATGACATTCCTCTGTCAAAGGCTCTTTCGCACGATCTTGGAAGAGTCGGACTTGACATAGAAATGGAGACCGGAACCGGAAAGACATACGTTTACATCAAAACGATGTTCGAGCTGAACAAGCGTTATGGTTGGAGCAAGTTCATTGTCGTGGTGCCGAGCATCGCCATCAGAGAGGGTGTGGCCAAGAGTTTCAAGATGCTTGAGGATCATTTTATGGAGTATTATGGCAAAAAGGCAAGATATTTCATTTATAATAGTTCCAACCTTCAGCAACTCGACTCTTTTTCAAGCGATGCCAGCATCAATGTAATGATAATCAACACCCAAGCATTCGCCTCATCTCTTAAAGAAGGAGCAAAGAACAAAGAAAGCCGCATCATATATTCTGAAAGAGATGATTTCGGAAGCAGGAAGCCGATTGATGTGATCGCCGCCAACAGGCCGATCATCATTATGGACGAACCTCAGAAGATGGAAGGCACCGCCACGCAGACAGCATTGAGGAGATTCAAGCCATTGTTTGTACTGTATTATTCCGCTACGCATAAGACCAACCATAACTGCATCTACGCTCTTGACGCGCTTGATGCCTACAAACAGAAACTTGTCAAGAAAATCCAGGTGAAAGGTTTCGAGGTCAAAAATCTTAAGGGGACAAGCTCATACCTGTACCTTGACAGCATTATTCTATCTAAGAATAGGCCGCCGGTAGTGAAGATTGAATTGGAGATCAAGGGAGCGGCCGGCATCAGGAAAGAATCCAAAAAGTTCGAGCTCCACGACAGTCTTTATGCGGTGTCAGAACTTCGTGAATATGAAGGGTTCACCATTTCAGAAATCAATGCCAGGAATGACTCGGTCACTTTTACGAACGGCGTGACAGTCCACAAAGGAGAAGTCTATGGCGACAGCAGTCAGGAAACAATGCAAAGGGTCCAGATCCGTGAGACAATAGCCTCTCTCTTTGAAAAGGAACGAGAGTTGTTTGGCAAAGGGATCAAAACATTATCATTGTTCTTCATAGATGAGGTATCTAACTATAAAAGCTACAATGAGGAAGGTGCGGAGATTAAAGGTCGGTTATGGAATATATTCGAAGAAGAGTATTCACATTATCTGAATGATAACCTTTCTCTTTTCGATGATGACTATCAACGCTACCTAAGACATTTCGATGTATCACAAGTGCACAGAGGCTATTTTTCCATCGACAAAAAGACCGGACACAGCATCGACAGTGAGACGAAGCGCGGCAGCGACACATCCGATGACATATCGGCCTACGATCTAATTCTTAAGAACAAGGAGCGTCTGTTGAGTTTTGAGGAACCTTGCCGATTCATATTCTCCCATTCGGCACTCCGCGAAGGTTGGGACAATCCGAACGTGTTCCAGATATGTACCCTTCGTCACGCAAACTCAGCCATAGCCAAGAGACAGGAGGTAGGTCGTGGCCTGCGTATCTGCGTGGACCAACAGGGAAACCGAATGGATTATCAAGAACTCGGAGAAGATGTCCAAGAGGTTAACAAGCTGACAGTCATTACCAATGAGAGTTACACAGATTTCGTGGATGGACTTCAAAAAGAGACAAAGGAAGCTCTTCGGGAAAGGCCTACCAAAGCTGACATCAAATTCTTTGAAGGGAAAGTTGTCACTCGTGTTGACGGAGGCAAACAGACTCTTAATGGTCAGGATGCTATGATGATTGTCGGTTATCTGCTTGGATGCGGATACGTGGATGAGAACAACAACATCACACAGAGATACAAAGAGGACTTGAAAGACAAGACATTGAAACCGATGTTCCCTGGTCTTCAGCCAGTGGAAGCGGAAGTCCACAGACTTATTCAATCAATCTACGATGAGAGAGCTGAACTTACGAATATGGTTGAGAATGGCTACAGCACAAAGACTCCGGACAATGCCCTCAACGCCAATTTCGGCAAGAAAGAGTTTCAGGAACTTTGGAAACTGATTAACCATAAGTATGTCTATACCGTTCATTATGACAGTAAAGAACTGATTGATCACTCCATACGCTCAATTGACGCGAATCTGTTCGTCTCAGAGCTAAGGTATGTTATGACCGTTGGAGATCAAAATGACGTGGACAGTTTCGGTGGAGAACAGACCACGACAAAAAGCATAACGACTGTCAGCACATCGACCGTGCCATACGATCTTGTCGGTGAAATCGCAAAGAGAAGCACCTTGACAAGAAAGACCGCGGCGAAGATTCTTCGTGGCATCAGTCCAAAGAAACTGTCAATGTTCCGCGGAAATCCGGAGGAGTTCATTACCAAGGTCAGCCGGCTGATCAAAGAAGAAAAAGCGACAATCATTGTGGAGCATATTAGGTACGACAAACTTGAGGAGACCTACGACAGCGACATATTCACGAAAGAGAAACGCAGTCAGGACATAGGCAAAGCGTACCGGGCGACAAAGAGCATCCAAGATTATGTATTCACCGATGGCATCGCTGATGACAACAATGAGAAAAAGTTCGCAAAATCACTTGATCAGGCCACAGAGGTCTGTGTCTATGCGAAACTTCCTCGTGGTTTTCAGATTCCGACTCCTGTCGGAAATTACTCACCGGATTGGGCGATAGCGTTTAACGAGGAAACTGTGAAGCACGTTTTCTTCATCGCAGAGACCAAAGGGGATATGAGCACTATGGAGCTCAGGCCGATTGAGACGGCAAAGATAAACTGCGCTCGGACTCTTTTCAATAACTTGAGTGGTGCCGATGTCCGTTACGACTGTGTTAAAAGTTACGATGACCTTCTC
>CAVCRL010000263.1:0-3539 GCA_963604455.1 Lachnospiraceae bacterium
ATCTTGACCATCATCTGCTGAGGCTTCACGGCAGTGAGGACGTTCTGTCCCATCGCCTTGACCTTCACCTTGTCGCAGAAGTCCTTGGCCACACGGAAGCTCACGTCCGCGTCCAGCAGAGCCCTGCGGATGTCCTTAAGCGTCTCCGCGACATTGATCTCGGTGATTTTACCCTCGCCCTTCAGAATCTTGAAGGATCTCTCAAGCCTTTCCTGTAAGTTATCGAACATATTCAGTAGCCAATTAATAGTAACTTACAAAGATAAGCAATTCCATCGGAAGAAAGAACCCCGCGTCCGCAAAACATTCGGAATCTATGACTGACAACCCCCGGAAACCGTGGATCCGGCTTCCGGGGGCTGCTCTCCAATGCGGCGGAATGTCTCCTATCTCCCGCGCCACCGTTTCAGCAGCGGGAAATATGCCCGCATCTGCTCCTTGTACTGTTCCCGGGTGATCGGCTCGGGAATATGCTTGTTCACCTCATCGACGAACTGTGAGCAATGCTCGATCATCTCGTCCATCGTGCAGTCCTGGAGGAACTTGCCGTCCTTGTAGCAGTACTGGCAGTAGTCAAAGCTAACGCTTCCGTCTGCGTTTGTCCCGCAATCCTCTTTCCTTGTCAGAGGCATCCCGCAACTCTGACAGAACTGCGGAAGCTGCTCCTCGTTGAAATCCTTCTCCTTCGCCGGGAACATAGCCTCGAACGCCTCGAAATCCTCAGGATTCTCGTCAGCGACATAATAACCTTTCGGAGTCATATAAGTGCCCTCGATTCCGTTCAGATAGCCTGGAATGATCTCCTTAGCGAGGAAATAAGGCACCTCGCTGTCCTTTGGCTCTCCGTGGTAGTGGATCTTCAAAGTGCTTGCGACAACAAAACCCGCGTGCTTGTAGAAACCGATCTTTCCCTCCATACAAAGCACCCCGATGCCCATCTCACGAGCCTTCTCCATTGAATATGTCAGGAGTTTGAGCCCGTAGCCTTTGCGTTTATATTCAGGAAGGATGCTGATCGGCCCGAATGTCCAAGCCGGCAGTATGCCGCCGTCCTCGCGGACGATTGAGGCCTTGGAGTACATTACGTGCCCGATGATCTTCCCGTCCTCCTCCATCACGAAGTCGAGCTCGGGGATGAAGTCCGGATTCTCACGGTACTTGTGAAGCACGTAATGCTCTGTGCAGCCCGGTCTGTAAATATTCCAGAATGCCTCTCTGGTGAGGTTCTCTATCTCCCGGTAGTCTTCAGGTTGTTCAATTCTGATGTTCATTTCTATATTATCTTTTACATTTTAAGAATATGACCGCGTTGAGGGTCTGACAGATGGCGAATATTCCGTAAGCTGTTGACAATCCGCTGAATCCCCAGATATAGAACTCCACGAGGATCCATATCATAAGGATCAGACCACAGAACAGACCGCTCAACGCGTCATATTTGTTTTTATTATGAATAAGGTAGATGGAAATCATATTTGTGATTCCGTTGATGGCCAGCAGAGCGAACGCCGACCAGATGAAGTTCCCGAACATAAAGGAGAGGAACGGAAACGCTTCCCTGAGTTGGGGAAGCAGCGGATCCATCTGGAATGTCACCCCGCTCGGGTCGTAGATCATCATTCCGAATCCGACAACAGCTCCGAGCGCGATGAAATATGCCCAGAACAGTTGTATGCCACGAACAATCTTTGTCTTCATAATGCCGTTTTAATTTGTAAATCAAATTCCGGGTGCAAAGTTACTCCGGAATATCCATCTTTGCGATGCCTGGACGTGGACAATCGCATTTTGTGAATATCTTGATATTCAATGATATCAGTGAATATTATGTGGACAACCCCCGAAAGTCGCGTTGGAACTTCCGGGGGCTGTATCATACAAAAGTCACGGATTCGGAGCGAAGCGACGCAAGGGGTTTGGGGAGAACGCTCCCCAATGCCCCGTTGGGGCTGTCACGAAGTGACTGGGGGGGTTAATACCTGTTAAGCGGACGGCCGGCGGTCATATTGTGGACCTTGTGCTTGACGGTCTCAAGAACCTTGGCGTATTCCTCGGCACCTTCCGTGGTGACTCCGTTGACAACGTCAGCGTACTTGGCGACGGCGGTGAGGACGGTGTCGATCAGCTCGACGATGTCAACCATATCCTTCTCCACGAAGCCGCGGGAAGTGATGGCAGGGGTGCCGATCCTGACTCCGGATGTCTTGAACGGAGAACGGGTGTCGAACGGAACCATATTCTTGTTGAGGGTGATCTCGGCCTTCTCCAGTTCCTTCTCGGCCATCCTTCCGGTCACGTCAGGGAACTTGGTCCTGAGGTCGATCAGCATCAGATGGTTGTCGGTGCCGCCGGAAACCACCTTGTAGCCTCTTGCGACGAACTCCTCGGCCATCTTCCTGGCGTTGGCCATAACCTGCTTCTGATATTCCACATATTCAGGCTGCATCGCCTCGTAGAAAGCGACAGCCTTGGCGGCGATCACGTGCTCAAGAGGTCCGCCCTGAACTCCAGGGAACACGCTTGAGTTGAGGATAGCGCTCATCTTCTTGATCTCGCCCTTAGGAGTCTTCAAGCCCCAAGGATTGTCGAAGTCCTTGCCCATCAGGATGATGCCTCCGCGAGGTCCGCGAAGTGTCTTGTGGGTGGTGGATGTCACGATGTGGGCGTACTTGACAGGGTTCTTGAGCAGACCCGCGGCGATGAGGCCGGCTGTGTGGGCCATATCGATCCAAAGGAGGGCTCCCACCTCGTCGGCGATGGCGCGCATCCTTTCATAGTCCCACTCACGGGAATATGCCGAAGCGCCTCCGATGATGAGTTTCGGCTTGCACTCGCGGGCTGTGGCCTCCATCTTGTCGTAGTCGATCATTCCGGTAGCCTCATCAAGGCCGTAAGCCACCGCGTGATAGAGGATTCCTGAGGCGTTGACAGGCGATCCGTGGGTCAGGTGGCCTCCCTGTGAGAGGTCAAGTCCCATAAAGGTGTCGCCAGGCTTGAGGCAGGCCATAATGACGGCCATATTCGCCTGGGCGCCTGAGTGAGGCTGAACGTTGGCATATTCAGCGTCATAGATCTTGCAGAGGCGGTCGATCGCAAGCTGCTCGATCTGGTCAACGATCTGGCAGCCGCCATAGTACCTCTTGCCAGGGTAGCCTTCGGCGTACTTGTTGGTGCAGATGGATCCCATCGCCTCCAGCACGTAATCGCTTACGTAGTTTTCTGATGCAATCAATTCGAGTCCGGAAGACTGCCTTTCCTTTTCATTTCTGATCAGATCAAAAATCTGAAGATCCTGTTTCATAAAATTCTGTTGTTAGTGTTACCCGTCGTTTATGTGCCGGGATTGACAAAGATAAGATTAAAAAACGATTTTTGCTATATTTGCAACCATAAAAGCATAATATGGTGAAAGACAGAAAGCTATTGAGCATAGAAATGGGAAGAGTGTCACCCGATGAATATAAGGAACTTCCTCAGATCGGGGTGGTTGTGGTGCTGGACAACATCCGCAGCGCGCACAATGTGGGGTCGGCGTTCCG
>CAVCRL010000264.1:0-3533 GCA_963604455.1 Lachnospiraceae bacterium
CAAAGATACAAAAATGTTGTGAAAGGATTGCAAGCCGAGGCGAAAATCTGTCCTCTTCTGAATATGTAGATGATGTATGTGACGGCGATGATGTGGAGCAGGATGACTCTTGTAAGTTCCTTATCCTCAATGAATATGTTGAGCAGCCCGCCGATCGGGAACATTATGGCGAAAAGTATCACCGCATAGTTGTAGAACGACCTGTTGGCCGCCGTGAATGTCTTTGAGTGGTAGGATGACATCTCCAGCTGCCAGTTCAGGAATGTGCGGAGAGCCAGATAGGCGAGCATCGTGCCGGTTGTCGCGGCGAGCTGGAGCGCCGGAGTCAGGCCATCCATATAGTCCGGACGGTAGAGGGAGTGTGAGTATGCCACCATACAGAATGGCACGAACAGTATGATGGCCACAAGGTTACGGCTGCCGCTCAGCTGGAAGCTGTCCTCAAGCTCAAGGTTCCCCTTCCATCTTGAGACTGAGTCCAGCAGCGAAGGGATGATCTTGAAGAAGCTCCTGATGTTCAGCAGGAACAGGAATGTGAATATGACCGCGAGGCCACAGAAAACCGGGTTGTCCGTCATATTAATTGCCTCTTTTGGCGTTGTAGCCCATTCCCTTGAGAAGGGCGGTCACCTTGTCCCGCAGGTCTCCCTGGATGGTGATCTCCCCGTCTTTGGCCGAGCCTCCGACCCCGCATTTCACTTTCAGGGCCTTGCCCAGAGCCGCCAGATCCTCCTGAGTGCCCACAAATCCGCTCACCAGCGTGACCTGCTTTCCGCCTCGGTTTCTTCTGTCGATGGTGACGGTCAGTCTCTGTCTGGACGGCTCAAGGGTCTCCGCCTCGGCGGTCTCCTCCGTGGCGTAGTTGAAATTCGGGTCGGTCGAATAGACGACGCCGAGTCGCTGCTTCCAGTCGTTATCGGGTTTCATAATATTCATTGTTATATTTTTGCAAAGATAGCGAATCCTTTTGTATCTTTGTCTGTTTAACGGCTTGATTCGGCCGATTTAGGAACATCGTTAGTTTATGGACATTAAGAAATTCAAACTGTGGAACAAGGTGACGGCGCTGGCGGTTCTGGCCATCTCCGCATTCACCTATCTCTCCACAATCGAGCCGACAGCCTCTTTCTGGGACTGCGGAGAGTTCATCGCTTCATCGTACAAACTTGAGGTCGGACACCCGCCTGGAAACCCGGTGTTCCAGCTCATCGCAAGATTCTTCACAATGTTCACCGGCCCGGACAAGGCCGCGGTGATGGTGAACTCTATGAGTGCGATCTGCTCGGCCCTCACCATATTCTTCCTCTATCTCACGATCGTATTCCTCGTCAAGAGGGTGATCGTGCCGAAGCGTGACGGCGAGGGCGGCACCGGTGAATATTCACTCGGCCAGGCCATAGCGATCTACGGCAGCGGCGCTGTCGGCGCTCTCGCATACTGCTTTTCGGACACATTCTGGTTCTCGGCGGTCGAGGGCGAGGTCTATGCGATGTCGTCCCTGTTCACGGCGATGGTCGTGTGGGCGATGACAAAATGGTACGAGGAGACCGACCGCAGGTACGCGAACCGCTGGATCGTGCTGATCTCGTTCCTGATGGGACTCTCCATCGGAGTGCACCTGCTGAACCTGCTGGCGATTCCGATGCTGGTCTATATGTACTACTTCAAGATGAGGGAGGACAAGCCATATTCATTCTGGGAATATGTCAAGATCATGGCCATCTCGGTGGTGATCCTCGGGTTCATCCTCTTCTTCATGGTGCCTTACATTCCGAAGATCGCGGCGTATTTCGACCTGTTCTTCGTGAACACTCTCGGGCTGCCGTACAACACCGGAGCGGCCTTCTTCATCGTGGCTCTTCTCACGGCCTGCTTCTGGGGGCTTTTCAAGACCCTCAAGACGGACAAGGTGTTCTGGAACACGGCTCTGCTGTGCTTCACAACCATCGTGATCGGCTTCTCTGTGTTCAGCATCGTGATCATCCGTTCCTGCGCCAAGACCCCGACCAACGAGTACCAGCCGGACAACGCGTTCACCCTCGTGCGCTATCTCTCCCGTGAGCAGTACGGCTCGACCCCGTTGCTTTACGGCCAGTATTACGGCGCTCCGTATGAGCTTGATCAGAAATCCTATTGGGCTCCTCTGGACGGCAAGTACAAGAAGGCCCCGAGCCCTGTGGACGTGAAATATGACCGTGCCGGAAAGATGCTGTTTCCGAGAATGTACAGCAACGATGAGAGACACATAAAGTTCTACGAATCCTACACCAACGGAAAGGGCACGCCGGTGCCGGGCGCTCAGTACAAGAAGCCGACACAGGGTGCGAACCTGTCATATTTCTTTGATTTCCAGCTTGGATGGATGTACTGGAGGTATTTTATGTGGAATTTCGTGGGACGTCAGAACGAGATCCATTCCCCGTCCTCTGACCTGTTCACCGGCAACTGGGAGAGCGGAATCCCGTTCATCGACAAGATCCATCTTGGCGACCAGAGCAACGCTCCGCAGTGGCTTCAGGACAACCCTGGCAAGAACCATTACTTCTTCCTGCCTCTTCTCCTTGGACTCATCGGTCTGTGCTTCCAGTTCGACAAGGACCGCCGAGGCTGCTGGCTGACATTCCTGCTCTTCTTTATGACAGGAATCGCCATCGTGCTCTATCTGAACCAGGCTCCGTACCAGGTGCGTGAGAGGGACTATGCCTACGCGGGATCGTTCTACGCTTTCGCCATCTGGATCGGAATCGCCGTCGCGGCTTTATATTCGTGGATCACTTCCGCGTTGAAGGAAAAACACACTGTCGCTGTGGCGGCCGTGGCTTCCGTGGGATGCCTTTTCGTGCCTGCGCTGATGGCGGAGGAGAACTGGGACGACCACGACAGAAGCAACCGCTACACCGCCGTCGAGGTCGCCAAGAATTATCTCAACTCCGTGGATAAGAACGGCTTACTGATAACCCACGGTGACAACGACACCTTCCCTCTGTGGTACGCCCAGGAGGTCGAGGGCTTCAGGAATGACGTGAGAATATGCAATACATCCCTCCTTGGAACCGATTGGTACATCGACCAGATGAGGTACGCCATCAACAACTCCGCCCCTCTGAACCTTTCGATCGGACAGGAGCAGTACCTTTACGGAACCAACGAATTGATCCCTATCGAGGACAAGCGAGGCCAGGCCCTGCTGCTTTCGGACTGCATCACAGTGTTCAAGCATCCTGATGCCAAGCTGGTCTATCAGGACGGGCGCAAGCTTGACTACTGGATCTCAAGGAAGATGATAATTCCTGTCAATAAGGAGAACTGCCTCAAGAGCGGGATCGTGAGCGAGAAGTTCGCGGAGCAGATCCCTGACTCCATCGTGATCGAGATTCCAAAGAGCAAGAACTACCTCAGCAAGTCTGAGCTCTTCCTGCTTGACTTCCTCTCCACCTACCAGTGGGACAGGCCTTTGAATATGCTCAATCAGGGCGGCGACCTCAACATCGGCATCAAGAACTACCTGATGTACGAGGGCTTCTCCTACAAGT
>CAVCRL010000265.1:0-3519 GCA_963604455.1 Lachnospiraceae bacterium
AATTTCATAATGATTGTCTCTTTTTTTGAGTCAACCATTTTCAGTCCAATACAAAATGTGTAATATCATTCGTTTCTCCGGCCAGTAAGCGTTTCTCCGGACAAATATCCACTCATATCATTCCCGGTCATAGAGAAGAGCACACTATCCGTTTAAATTACAAGTCAACCTCCCCGGTCGCTGAGCCTGTCGAAGCGCCATCGTTCCCTCAATGAGGGCGATTTCCCTGCATTTTCTTCCCTCAATGAGGGAAATTTGCTATCTTTGTGCGGACGTTATACAAATTCACGTAGTTATGATAGACACTCAACTTAATGAATATATGATGGAGATGCTGAGGAAAACTCCCACGGAGTTTCATCGGTATCTTTATCAGGATATTCCTTGGGAGGCGCAACTTGTCGGGATCACCGGGGCGAGAGGAATCGGAAAGTCCACGATGATAAGGCAGTATATTCTTGGAAATCAAGATAAAGGACGATTCCTTTATGTTTCGGCTGACCACACGTATTTCGCAGACCATAGACTGTCCGATCTGGCGGACGATTTTGTCAAGGATGGGGGAACGCATCTGTTCATTGATGAGGTTCATAAGTATAGTGATTGGTCACGGGAACTGAAGCAGATTTATGATGTTCATTCAGATTTGCACGTGGTGTTCACTGGTTCTTCTATTTTGGATATCGAGGATGGTGCCGCGGATTTGAGCCGTCGCGCGCTTGTCTATCCGATGAGCGGACTTTCGTTCAGAGAGTATCTTAAACTCTTCCACAAAGTTGATTCTCCGACATATTCATTGGAAGAAATTCTTGCTGGGAAGGGAGAAATCACGGGTATTGAGCATCCGTTGCCATATTTCCGTGAATATTTGAGGAAGGGGTATTATCCTTTTTCGAGTGAGATTGGATTCGAGATGCGTCTGCAACAGGTTGTGTCGCGGACGATTGAGTCTGACATCGCCCAGCACGCTAACTTGAAGGCTTCCACCGCTCGCAAGTTGAAGAAGATGCTTGCCATCATAGGTTCACTGGCACCTTACAAGCCGAGTATGGAGAAACTGGCTGTGGAGATAGGGGTGAGCAAGAACAATGTTCCTGAATATCTGACGTATATGGAAAAGACAGGCCTTATCGGTCAGCTTCGGGATGACACCGGAGGGCTTCGTGGATTGGGAAAGGTAGAGAAAGTTTACATCGACAACCCGAACTTGATGTATGCGCTGTCGGGAAGTTCGGTTGACATCGGTAATGTCCGGGAGACTTTTTTTTATAATCAGACGAAGGTCCGCAACGATGTCATCTCGTCAAAGGAATCGGATTTTGTTATTGGCAAAAATACCTTTGAGATAGGTGGCCGCAAAAAAGGGCAGAAGCAGATAGAAAGAATAAGTGGCGGCATAGTAGTGAAGGATGACATTGAATATGCTAACGGCAACATCGTTCCGCTCTGGCACTTCGGGCTTAATTATTAAGCTGAGGTTGTTTTATCCAAAAATATTCGCATAGTGGATAAAAAAGGCTTTTTTTATCCATTAAAAGAAGATTGCTGTGTTTGGCCGGTGAGAAAACCTTGTGTGGTTTTAATTGATAGTTATCTTTGTAATAATAAACATTAGATTTATGGCAAAGGGTTTCGGGAACACGTGGTGGGGGAGCAGGTGGCTGCTTTCGCTGACGCACATCGACTATGAGAACCGGATTCCGCGCGGGGCGACTTACGCACGTGCGGGGGCTGTACGGGAGATCAAGATCAAAGGGAATGTCATCAGCGCTAAAGTCAGCGGCCGAAGAGTACGGCCATATTCAGTGACCATTATTGTCCCGCCGTTCTTTCCGGAGGATGTCGAGAAGCTTATCCAGGGGATTATGGAGAGGCCGGACATCGTCTCGAAACTGCTTAAGCACGAGCTGGATCCGGCGGTTATGGACATCGCTTCGGAGTGCGGACTCAAGATATTCCCGGAAAAATGGACTGACTTCAAGATGCAGTGCAGCTGCCCGGACTGGGCGGTGCCGTGCAAGCATCTGGCGGCGGTCATCTATATGATGAGCCGGGAGATCGACAACAATCCTTTTCTTGTGTTCACGATTCACAATGTGGATCTGCTGGAGGAACTGAAGAAACGTGGGGTGACGGTGGACGAGGCGGCCAAGACGGCGGCTGTGCCGTCAGTCAAGGACGTTGTCGAGTTCCGGAAATCGTCCAAGGAGGTGAGTAAGGAAGCTCCTGAGTTCCACAGGGTTAACTTCTCTCGGCTGTCGGACAGGCTGGATGTCCTTCTGATGCTGCTTCCGCCGGATCCTACATTCGATCTGAACGGCGACTTCAAGGAGCGATATTCATCGCAGATGCGGAAAATCAGCGGCAACGCTGTCAAATTCTTCGAAGGCAAACTCCCCGCTGAAAGGCTTTTCCCGCCAAAAATGCTTTCCAATGAATATAATGAATATGCCCTCTCCGGGGATTCGGCCGTGTCGCTGGAAGCGGATCTGCTGTTGGATTGGAATATGTTATATTCGCCTGACGGCAAGGAATTTACCAAGGCGGATGAGAACGCTGTCCTGCGTGGGATAGCCGGAATCAATCCGGATTTCATCCCGGACTATTCCCCGAGCGTTTCCGCTGTACATCAAGGATTTCTGGCGTCGATGCACTTGATGGCGAACGGGGACATCGCCCCGCAGATTGTCAGGCTGGCGGACGGGAACTGCGCCGTCAGATGGATTCCTTGCACTGTGGATCCGGAGGTGATATCGCTGCTGGAGTCTCTGGAGGCCATCATCCCGGACACGATGATCCGATTCAAGGTCGGGAAGTCCGGAAAGTACGTGAAGAACAAGGCCGAGACACTGCTCTCTTACCTTTTAGGCAGACTTGTGCCGGAACTCAGTCTGGCGTCGCACAGGCCGCTTACCGGGATATTCTTTGATGGTGAACGTTATGCCTTTGACCAGCCTGGCGAACGGGAGATTCCCGGCAGCATCGCCGCCTGGTTGTCGTCATATTCAATACGCCAGTCTCGTTTCGTGCCGGTGCTGACGGTTGATGAGAATGTGGACGGGATGTTCTATGTGAACCTCGGGGTCGAGGATGTCGAGGCTCCGGAAAAGTGGATCACCGCTTTGTCGGATGTCCTTGTCAAGGATGAGTTCGCGTCGTCCCGGCTTCCGATTCTGAAAGCCTTCACGGATCTTTCGGTGATTATCCCAGAGGTGGAACGCTATATCGCACGGAAGGCGGTGAGGGCGCTAAGATATTCATTGGACGAGTTCGTGCCGCTTCTGATGAGGATTATTCCCGCGATCAAGCTGCTGGGAGTCAAAGTGTTTCTTCCAAAATCGCTTGAGAATCTTATAAGACCGAAGCCGACACTGAAGTTGAAGAAGAAAACCGGCGGTTCACCATCCTGTTTCAGGCTTTCGGATCTGTTCGAGTTCGAGTGGGAAGTGGCTTTGGGTGACGAGGTAGTCTCGGCTGAGGATTTCCACAGGCTTCTCGGACAGGCGGGCAAATTGTTGA
>CAVCRL010000266.1:0-3515 GCA_963604455.1 Lachnospiraceae bacterium
ATCTCCCAGATGCGGAAGAATCCAAGAATATGATCTATCCGGAAGGTGTCGAAATATTCACTCATCTTTCCGAGCCTTGCCTTCCACCAGGCGTAGCCGTCCTTGGCCATCTCCTCCCAGTTGTAAGTAGGGAATCCCCAGTTCTGGCCATCGGCGGAGAAAGCGTCCGGCGGTGCACCGGCCTGTGAGTCAAGGTTGAACAGATGCGGGAACTGCCAGGCGTCCACACTCGTGCGGCTGATTCCGATCGGAAGGTCACCCTTGATCGCCACGCCCTTCGAGTGGGCATATTCAACGGCATCCTTCAGCTGTGCGTCGAGGCAGAACTGGACATAGCAGTAGAAGTCAGTCTCACTCTTGTGCCTGCGGCAGAATGACTTGACCTTGGTTTCTGAATATTCAGAAAGGGATTTCCATTTGCCGAACTCCGGTGTTCCGTTGATGTCCCTAAGCACACAGAAAGCGGCGTAAGGGATAAGCCAATCCTTGTTGGCGGAATAGAACTTCTTGTAGTCCTCGCTGGACATAATTCGCTGTCCGACAGCCTCGAAGGCTTCCTTCAAAAGACGGATTTTCTCTTTGTTGACTCTCTCGTAATCAACGGCAGGAAGCGCGTTGAGTTCCTTCTGGAGAGCCTTGTATTTCTTGTCGGCCTTGACCCCGGCATCCGGAAGATGGATGAACTGCGGGTGAAGGGCGAAAGTTGAGTTGGCGTTGTAAGGGTAGGAATCCGTCCAGGTTCCGGTCATCGTGGTGTCGTTGATCGGGAGCAACTGGATGATGCTCTGGCCTGTAAGCGCTGCCCAGTCAACCAGTTTCTTGAGATCCTTGAACTCGCCCACGCCAAAGCTGGTCTCGCTGCGGAGGGAGAACACAGGAATCGCCGTGCCTGCCCCGCGCCAAGGTTTGGTCTCAAACTCAGGGACAATATCCCTTATCTCCAGTAAATCACAGTTGGCCGGTACCTCGGTGAAAAGATGATTCGAGCCGGATTCCCAGGCCTTTGGAGTTCCGGTCTTCGCGTCGAGAATGACAAACTTGTACTCAAAAGGCTCCTTGACATTCAACATTACGCTCCACAGCGGGGCGGCGGTCGGTTTCAACAGGATGAATTTCTTCCAGTCGCCGAACATCTTGCCGCTGCCGGTGATCGCCAAGGTCTCATCCTTGCGGATTCTGGCGCACGGAACGGTGAATGCCACATTGCCGGAACGCTTTGGCGAGGATTGCTTTCTTTTGAATATCACATCGGTGAATGCTTTTGTCCAGAACGGGGAATCCTCGGGACGGTCCTGCCAGCGGTCGCGGATTTCGGCCCAGAAGAAAGCCTTTCCACCACCAGGACATAAAAAACCGACCTCTGGTGGTGTTGAGTCGGTTATCTCAGCGGGATTAACCGAATGGTGCCCCCACTCCCGGCGCACACACTGCCCGTCACGGTGAAGTTCAAAGGAATATTCAAGAGCCGACGCGTCTGAAGGCACATCAAATGAAGCCTCCCAGCGCCCTCCGGCGGCATATTCCATCGCTATAGATTGTCCGTCGGAGAGGTTCAGGAACAACTCCTCCCCGGGCGAGGTGAAATATTCAAGGGTAATTTTAAGTCGCATAGTGTCATCAGCGGCGGAATTAGTCCGCCACAATCTGCAATATTAGCGAAAATATCTGAATTTGAACGCTGTTTTGCAGGTGAATTTGAGGCGGAAAGGCTTTTATTTGCCAATATGAGAGGATGAAATTTGTGATTGGCGATTATAAAGGTTAATTTTGAGGAATAATATTCAGAGACAATGGACAAGAAGGAACTTGAGATAATGTCGCCGGCCGGCAATTTTGAATGCCTGCACGCCGCGATACAAGGCGGGGCGGACTCCGTCTATTTCGGGGTTGGCAACCTGAATATGCGCTCGCATTCGGCGAACAACTTCACACCTGAGGACCTGCCGCGGATTGTGGAAATATGCCGGGAATATGGAGTCAAGACCTATATGACTCTGAATATCGTCCTTTACGGGGAGGATCTGGCACCGATGCGGGAGGCGCTTGACGCGGCCAAGGCGGCTGGGGTGAACGCCATCATCGCCTCGGATATGGCGGCGATCACATATTGCCGGAAGATCGGGCTTGAAGTGCACATCTCCACGCAGCTCAACGTGTCGAATGTCGAGGCGCTGCGGTTCTACTCACAGTTCGCCGATGTGATCGTGCTGGCGAGGGAACTCAACCTGCATCAGGTCAAGGAAATCCATCAAGCGATCGTGAACGAGGGCATCAAGGGACCGTCAGGGAATCTGGTGAGGATCGAGATGTTCGCCCACGGAGCGCTTTGTATGGCTGTTTCGGGGAAATGCTACCTGAGCCTCCAGACCTACGGGGCTTCGGCCAACAGAGGCGCTTGCTACCAGCTTTGCCGCAGGGGTTACGAGGTCACGGACCTGGAGACCGGCACGAAACTCAACATCGACAACAAGTACATAATGTCCCCCAAGGACCTGTGCACCATTGAGTTTATGGACAAGATCATCGACGCGGGTGTGAAGGTGTTCAAGATTGAGGGACGGGCAAGGAGCGCTGAATATGTCAAAAAGACGGCGGAGTGCTACCGCCGCGCGGCGGACGCTGTCTGTGAGGGACGATACACTCCGGAACTGGCGGCTTCCTTGAAAAAGGAGTTGTCCGAAGTCTTCAACAGAGGTTTCTGGGACGGGTACTATCAAGGCGCAAAACTCGGAGAGTGGAGCGATGTCTACGGCAGCCACGCCACCCGTAAGAAAATCTACTGCGGAAAGATCACCAACTGGTTCGACAGGATCTCCGTGGCTGAGGTTCTGGTGGAGTCGGAAGCCTTGCGGAAAGGTGACGACATTCTCATCATCGGGGAGACTACGGGAGTGATCGAGCAGAATGTCAGTGAGATACGGGTCGATCTCAGGCCAACGGACGAGGCGGTGAAAGGGAAGCTTTGTTCCATTCCTGTAATATTCCCGGATGACATCCGCACCCCCGGCGGCAAGAAGATCCGGCGCGGGGACAAGGTTTACATCTGGAGAGAGGTCTGAAAACCTGGTTCCGAGGGTGTCGTTCGGAACCAGGTTGAAGAGGTTGTTTGGGTAATTATAAGTCGTCGGGTTACTCGATCCTGTCCTTGACGTTGTAGCGGTTGCGCTCGGTGGAGGTGCGGGAGATCATCTCGCAGATGAAACCGGCGAGGAAGAGCATCACGCCGATTATGACGGCGAGGATGGCGAGGTAGAACAGAGGCTGGTCGGTGACGGCCCTGAAATGGACGCCCTGGGCCTGGTGGATGAGTTTCGCGACGATCACCCAGATCGTCATAATGAAACCTATCAGGAACATCAGCAGGCCGGAGAAACCGAAGAAATGCATCGGTTTCTTGCCGAAGGTGCTCAGGAACCACAATGAGAGCAGGTCAAGGAATCCGTTGACGAACCTCTCAAGGCCGAACTTGCTCTTGCCGTACTTCCTTTTCTGGTGATGGACCGGCTTCTCGGTGA
>CAVCRL010000267.1:0-3481 GCA_963604455.1 Lachnospiraceae bacterium
AGTCCGCGACCTCGGTACAGAGCGTTCTATTGGTGCTTGGGACTTCCAGGTGCGAGAAACTGTGCGCACCTAAAACATTGTCCGCCTGATAACTAATGAGTTGGCGTTCCAGGTGCGAACATATTCGCACACCTAAGAGTCCGCGACCTCGTAACAGAGCGTTCTATTGGTGCTTGGAACTTCCAGGTGCGAGAAACTGTGCGCACCTAAAACATCATCAGCCTGAGAGCCAGCGATTTGCTCTTCAAGGTGTAAATATGTTTGCGCACCTGAGCGTTATGGGCCTGTTATGGAATGATATCATATCCGGAATTCAATATATTGAAATAAAGTGATATAAAACGTTAATATATTTTGCGGATCGTCGTTTTATTTCCTATATTGCCCAAGTCTTATTCAAATAACTAATTAATATGTTTAGGAAGATAGTTGCAATATGCTTGACAGCATTTTTGTACGTGACAGCTAATGCTCAGGACTTTTATGATGAGTTCAGGGCAAAAAGTATTGATGTGGAAGGGGTGAAGATTGGTCAGAAGATGACTTACGGCCAGTTTGTGGCGAAGTTCGGGAAACCAACGGAATATACCCAAAGTGATTCCGGAGAAGGTGGTGAGTCGAGTATTGACGAATATTATAAAGTTGGTCAAGACGTTTTCTATTTTCAGGATAACGGGGCTTTTAGTGGCTTTTCCATAAATGAGAATAAGTTTTCAGTCCTTACTTTGTGGATAACCGACGGGATACGCGTTGGAGATAAACTTTCAAAATTGGATAACTTCAAATATGGTAAACCCAAAGTGGCATCTTGGCTGAAACCAGAAAATGGCTTTGTTGAATATGCCATATTCTATAATCATTTGGATGCTTTTGTGTATTTGTCAGTGAAAGATGGCATAATTCATAACATTCGGTATTCTGATCCAATATAAAGGAAAATATTTGAAAAATAGTCGCAGTGTGCTTGACAGCATTTTTGTACGTGACAGCTAACGCTCAAGACTTCTATGATGATTTCAGGGCAAAAAGTATTGGCGTGAAGGGAATAAGGATTTCGTACACCAGAAGCGCACTTCCTGTACCAATGGCGTGTCCGAGTATATTTGGTACACAGAAAGGCCTTCTGCTGTACGATCTCCGTCCAATAAAGTCAAGCCCTAATAGACCTTGACCTTAAGCTTTGAATATGCCCTTTCGGCTTTCTGGAGGGCCTTCTCGACAGTCTCGTCCGTGGCGAGGATGACACCGACACGGCGATGTCCCTTGATTTCGGGCTTTCCGAAGAATCGTACCTGGACGCCGGGCTCCTCAAGAACCTTGTCCACATTCTGGAACTCATATTCAGATGTGTTGCCCTCCACGACGATCGCCTTCGAGGCGGACGGGCCGTAGAAGCGGACTTCCGGAATCGGCAGCCCCAGAACCGCACGGGCGTGAAGGGCGAACTCCGACATATCCTGTGAAATCATCGTCACCATTCCGGTGTCGTGCGGCCTTGGAGAGACTTCACTGAATATTACATCCTCACCCTTGACGAACAACTCGACTCCGAATATTCCGTAGCCACCCAAAGCAGCGGTTATCTTTCCCGCGATCTCCTGAGCCTTCCTCTCGGCGGCCGCGCTCATTCCTTGAGGCTGCCAGGACTCACGATAATCTCCATCAACCTGATGGTGCCCCACAGGCTTGAGGAACGTCGTTCCGGCACAGTGGCGGACTGTCAGCAGGGTGATTTCATAGTCAAAGTCCACAAAGCCCTCGACGATGACCTTTCCGCCACCGGCACGTCCGCCCTCCTGAGATATTCTCCAGGCCTCGGCGACTTGAGACTCATCTCGTACCACGCTTTGGCCGTGACCGGAAGAACTCATCACTGGTTTCACAACGCAAGGGAAACCGATCTGTCCCACGGCGGCTCTGAACTCTTCCTCCGTCTTGGCGAACTCGTACCTTGAGGTAGGAATCCCGAGTTCCTCTGCCGCAAGACGCCTGATTCCTTCCCTGTTCATTGTCAGATAAGTGGCGTTGGCGGTCGGGATGACCGTGTATCCTTTTTTTTCGAGCTCTATCAACTTGGGGGTTGCAATCGCTTCCACCTCCGGAATAATCAGATCCGGATTCTCCTTCTCAATCATCTCTGCAAGGGCCTCACCATCAAGCATTGACAAGACGTGTGATGATTGCGCCACCTGCATAGCAGGGGCGTTAGCATATTTGTCCACAGCCACGACGTTCACGCCATAGCGCTCAAGCTCGATCGCGATTTCTTTTCCGAGTTCTCCAGATCCGCAGAGAACCACCTTCTTCCCGACAGGAGTGAAAGGATTTCCAATGTTTGCCATACCGAAAATTCTGTTTGAATCCCCAAATTTACGAATATTCAGCATCTGTGACAAGATTATCTCGACAGGCATTCCATAAGTCTGACATCACATTTCAATCCTAAATATCGAGATATCAACATTTTGCGTCAATTCTCCAGGATTGTCACAACGTCTTATTTTTCGGCAAACACACAAAAAACTCAATTCCCGAAAAATAGTCGCCGACTATTTTTCGGGAATTGGGCAAAAATTGCGATTGGCGAGAAATTAACCTCTTCCGGAATCGGAGATGAGGTCGTGGAGGGTGCGGTTGAAATCGGTGCGGGACAGGAGATCCTCCAGGGTGATGTGCATTCTCCAGCGCCAGTAGTGACGGGAGATGGCCGGGATGTTTATGCGCTCGTCCTCCGGCTTGCCTTGGTAGCGGACCTCCCCGTCGATGGACATCCAGTCCTGGAGCGGGAGGACACACAGCATCGAAGGCGAGTTCAGGTGCTGGTTCACAATGCGTTCGCAGATCCACGGCTCGCAGAAGTACGGAGCCTGGCCCTCACAGTGGAGGATCTCGTGGAAGAAACGCTCGGACATCGTCCGGTTCTCTTCCCACCAGCCACGCAGAGTGGAGGTGTCGTGCGTACCGGTCGCGCAGACCGACAGATAAGGATAGGTCCACGGCTCATCGAAAGTCTTCTGAGGGGACTTCGGCATCCTCTGGATCTCAAGGGACAGGATGTTCAAGTCCTTCATCACTTCCGGAACACAGGCCGGAATCATTCCCAGATCCTCTCCGCAGGCCAGCATTCCGGTGGAGTCCAGAAGCGCCGGCAGTTTCCTCATCGCGCATTTTTTCCAGAAACCGTTGTGGCGATGGTAGAAGAAATCGTTGTAGAGATCGTTGTAGGCGTTCTTCAAAGAATCATTCAACTTCTGATAATCCTCGGTGTTCTGCGAGGCGATGCGCGGATGATACCATCCTTCGCGGTGCGGATCGGGTACAAAGAGTTGAGAATCAGGATTGAAGCCACGGCCACGGAGCTCGTCGGCCGAGTACGGAAGCGCCGGGTTGAAATGCCCCAGCAATCCCGACTTGACTCCCACCGGAATCTCCCAGATGCGGAAGAATCCAAGAATATGATCTATCCGGAAGGTGTCGAAAT
>CAVCRL010000268.1:0-3386 GCA_963604455.1 Lachnospiraceae bacterium
TTGGCGGCGGAGATTCCACCGGAGGCCGAAGTCATCAAGAACCACATTTTCGAGCCGTACGGGATTTACCGGAAGCTGATGGGGAAGGGGAGCACTACCGACATCAAGACATTGACCGCCGCTAATGCCGTCAAAGATGAGGTCAATCCGATCAACGGGCAGAAAAAGAACTGGAAGCAGAAACTGTCCCTGTTCATCAGAGGAAACTTCTTCATTCCGGATCCTCGTGTGATGTGGGTGCGTCCGTCGGTCCGTTTCCTGAAAAAATACCTTGAGGAGCATCCGGTTGACGCCATTGTCACGACCGGCCCGCCTCAGTCGATGCACCTTATCGGATTGAGACTGTCACAGGCCACCGGGATCCCTTGGGTCGCCGATTTCCGTGATCCGTGGACCAAGATGTTCTATTTCAAGCATCTGGGGCTGACCTCGTGGGCGGAGAAAAAGCATCATAGACTGGAACAATCCGTCCTGGACGGAGCCACGAGGGTGATAGCGGTCTCTCCGCTTGTGCAGGACGAGTTCAAGGCGATGACAAGGACTCCGGTCGAACTGATCACGAATGGTTACGATGAAGAGGATTTCAAGAAGGATGTGGAGTTGGACGAGAATTTCAACATCACGCACACTGGGCTTTTCGCTTCGGACGGCAATCCGGAGACCCTCTGGAAAGTGCTTGCCCAAAAGTGCGAGGAGGATGAGGAGTTCAGAAGGTCGTTGAGGATCAGGCTGGTTGGAAAGACGGACAGGGAAATCACGGATTCAATCGAGGCCGCGGGACTTGGCGGCAATCTCAAAGACTTCGGCTATCAGAATCACGAAATGGCTGTCAGAGAGCAGCTTAACGCCTCGATTCTGATCCTTCCGCTCAGAAAGGAACCAGAATATCGCGCCGTCCTTCCCGGAAAACTTTTTGAATATCTCGCCTCGCGCCGCCCGATTCTGGGAATAGGCCAGACTGACGGGGCTATGGCACGGATTGTCAGCGAGACCGTTTCCGGGGTGGTCTATGACTGGGATGACGAGAAGAAGATCCGGGCCTGGATAGACTTCTGTTGGGAGGAATTCAAGAATGATGAGCTCCACGACAACACTTCGGACATCTCACGGTTCACACGCCGCAACCTGACGGCGAAGTTGGCTGAGCTGCTGAATCAGATAACTGAAAAATAATATTCATAGATTATGGACAAGACTTTGATGAAGAAGATTGGAATATACGCCGGGATTGTGCTGCTGTTTCTGGTGCTGGCCTACGGCTTCGTGCCGGAGGTGCTGACCGGCAAGGTGGTCAACCAGAGCGATATAACCGGCTATAGGAGTATGTCGCAGGAGGCGGTGGCGTGGAACAACGCTCATCCGGACGATCCGACCCATTGGACGGATTCGATGTTCGGAGGAATGCCGACAACTTCGTTTATGCCTTCCAGCGACGGTGACTGGACGCAGTCGCTGTACAATCTTCTTTTAAAGGGGAAGAGGCCGGCTAACTGGCTGTTCATTTCCTTGCTGGGTGCTTTCCTGCTGATGCTTTCGCTCGGTGTGGACAAGGTTCTGGCCATAGGCGGAGCGGTGGCGGTCACTTACTGCTCGTACAATTTCCAGATCATTCAGGTCGGGCACAACACCAAGATGCAGGCGATAGCGTTCCTGCCTTGGGTGCTCGCGGCGGTGATATTCACATACCGCTCGGCGTTGCGGTATATTCAGGAACATAACGGCTGGAGATCCTGGCTTCCGAAAACCTTGCTCGGAGCCGTCCTGTTCGGTTTCGCCCTGAGTTTCCAGATCAAGGCCAACCACCAGCAGATCACTTACTATCTGGCGATAATGATTGTGATCTATGCGCTGTACGTGTTCTTGAGAATATGTCTGGAGAAAAACGGTCACTTCGGCAAGCTCAGTGACCAGTCGGGTGCTTCGACAGGCTCAATATCCCGTAAATCCGCTTTCGGTCGCTTCTTCGCCGCCAGCGCGTTGCTGCTTGTCATAGGCCTCGTCGGCATCGGCACCAACACCATCAAGCTCGCCCCGCTTTACGAATATACCCAACACACAATGCGTGGCGGCTCCGAACTCTCTCATCCTGAAGGCGGTGAGATCAACAACTCCGGCCTCCAGCTCGACTACGCCACGGCCTGGTCCTACGGCTGGGAGGAGCTTCCGAATATGATGATCCCGAACTTCAACGGAGGATCGTCAGCCGGATCCGTGAACCCGGACAAGTCAGAGGTCGTGAAACTGTTCAGGCAGGCCGGACAGGGCAACGCCAACGAGATCGCCAAATCCCTGCCTCTCTACTGGGGACCTCAGCCGTTCACGGCCGGGCCAATGTATATGGGAGCGATAACAATTTTCTTGTTCGTTCTCGGCTTGTTCCTCTATAAAGGCAAGGAGAAATGGTGGCTTCTGGCCGCGACACTTGTCGCTGTGTTCCTCGCTCTTGGAAACCATATGATGTGGTTCACGAAGCTGTTCTTCGACTACGCTCCTATGTACAGCAAGTTTAGAACCGTGTCTATGGCCTTGATTGTCTTGCAGTTCACCCTGCCGATGCTTGGCTTCATAACCCTTGACAGAATCCTGAGGCAGGAATATTCAAAGAAAGAATTTTTGAAGGCCGGTTGGATCGCCCTTGCGCTGACTGCCGGCTTCTGCCTGCTCTGCGCTCTGATTCCAGGCATCGCCGGCTCGTTCTCCGGCAGGGCCGACGCCCAGATGCAGGACATCATCGTGGATGCCCTCAAGGCTGACCGCAGGCATATTCTTTCAACTGACGCTCTTTGGTCTATGGTGCTGATCGTTGTCACCTTCGGCTTGATCCTGTGGGCCTACAGCGTCCCTAAAAACGCACCGAAGTCCTACGAAAGCGACCCTCACATCGGCAACGCCCGCCGGATGCAAGCGATGGTGGGAATATGCCTCCTCGTGTTTGTGAATATGTTCGCGGTCGGCAAGCGTTACCTCAATTCTGACAGCTTCACGACTCCTCGCCAGTTCAACAACCAGTTCGCAGCCAGGCAGGTGGACAAGCTGATCCTTGAGGACAAGACACCGTCCTACAGGGTCGTGGATCTTAGCGCTGACATATTCAATGACTCTTTCAACCCTTATTGGCACAAGTGCGTCGGAGGATATAGCCCGGCGAAGCTGCAACGCTATCAGGATCTGATTGACCGCCACATTGTCAAGGAGTTGCAGAGCGTGGCCGCGAACACCCACAATGCCAAGACCATTCAGGAGTTCCAGAGCGGAATCAGGAATATTCAGGTACTTTCGGCGTTGAACACCAAGTACTTCATTCTTGGGGCGGATATGCCGCCGGTTGAGAACCTTGAGGCTTTCGGTCCGGCGTGGTTTGTGGATTCGTTCGTTCCCGCCGGGAC
>CAVCRL010000269.1:0-1648 GCA_963604455.1 Lachnospiraceae bacterium
GGAAGCATCGACTTGAACTGGTCGAGGACCTCGGTACGCTTGAGATCCTTGAGGAGCACATAAGCCTCGTAGGAAGTCTTCATACCATAGAGACGATCGTCGTTGACCTCGTTAGGGCCGATGATGAGATCCATCTTGCTGTCCGTCATCTCCAGCCAGGCAAGGTCGCTGTCATAATAATAGTCAGTCCTCAGCGCGTCGATCTTCTTGAGAAGATAGTTGCGCACGCTCGGCTTGATGGTGATGTCGGCGGCGGCCTTGAGGTAGTTGCAGATCTTGTCGATGTTGTACTCGAAAGCGTCGTGGTACCAAACGGAAGTAAGCTTGCCGTCAGCGCCACGTCTGATGAGTGAATATGGACTCGTCTTCACCGGATCTGCCAATGAGTCGAACTCGGCGGCTGTCATGTCAGCCGGATAAAAGTTCGCTCCAAGAGGGAGTGCGCCGAAACCATCAATGAAAGTGGATCCGTCAAGACGGTCCCAAGGTCCGTAATTGATTTTGGCATATTCCTTCAGATCGGCGTCCTTCAGGTTCTCGATCAGGGTCTTGTCACCGAAATACTGCTTCCAGTAGATACTGTCAGCCTGATCGGCGGCGAATTTGTAGAGGTTGAGGACTTCCTTGCCGTTGTCCGTGATACCGGAAAGGTCTGGCGACTCGATCTTCACGAGCGCGTACGAATCGACCTTCTTCTGGACAGCGGTCTTGGGCTCCGTGTTGCAGGAGGCCGCAAGAGCGATCAGCATTAATGCCAGAGCGGTTTTTTTCATTTGAAAAAGTGTTATTTAATAATGTTCATATTCATTGTATCTTGCAAATTTAATGAATATAAATGAAAAAAGCACATCAACGAGGTGTTGATGTGCCCATATTCGTAAGAAATCTTACTTTTTTAGATGATTCCCTGCTCAAGCATAGCCTGTGCGACCTTCATAAAGCCGGCGATGTTGGCTCCCTTCACGTAGTCAACGCTGCCGTCCGGACGTGTGCCGTACTTCACGCACTGCTCGTGGATGCTCTGCATAATCCAATGAAGCTTGTCGTCAACTTCCTGAGCGGACCAGCTGAGGTGAGCGGCGTTCTGGGTCATCTCAAGACCTGAGGTGGCGACTCCACCGGCGTTCACTGCCTTGCCAGGAGCGAAGAGGACTCCGTTGTTCTGGAAGAAGTGGATGGCGCCAGGCTGGCAACCCATGTTGGAGACCTCGCAGCAACACCAGCAACCGTTGGCCTTCAGCTCCTTCGCGTCGTCCTCGCTGAGCTCGTTCTGGAACGCGCAAGGGAGAGCGATGTCGCAAGGGATGCTCCAAGCCTTCTTGCCGGCGGTGAACTGAACCTGTCCAGGGAACTTGGTGGCGAGATCCTCGACCATATTCCTGTTGGAGGCACGCATATCAAGCATATATTCATTCATCTCAGGAGTCATTCCCTCAGGAATATGGCATACTCCGTCCGGTCCGGAGATGGCGACAACCTTGGCACCGAGCTGGGTGGCCTTCTTCACGGCGCCCCAAGCCACGTTACCGAAGCCGGAGATGCATACCTTCTGGCCGGCGATGTCCTTGCCTGCCTTGTGGAGAAGGTGCTGGGTGAAATAGAGGGCTCCGAAACCGGTTGCCTCAGGACGAAGGATGGATCCTCCCCA
>CAVCRL010000269.1:1934-3382 GCA_963604455.1 Lachnospiraceae bacterium
AGCATTGAAGGGGTGACAGCCTTGTGGAAACGAAGTCCTCCCTTGTAAGGTCCGATGGCGCTGTTGAACTGGACACGGTAGCCGAGGTTTGTCTGAACCTCACCGTTGTCGTCGATCCAGGTCACACGGAACGTGAATATTCTGTCAGGCTCGACAAGTCTCTCGACGATCTTTGCCTTCTCGAACTCAGGATGCTGGTTGTAAACCTCCTCGATTGACTCAAGAACCTCCTGTACAGCCTGGAGATATTCCTTCTCAGTAGGGTACTTGGCCTGGAGACGGGCCATTATTTCAGTTGTTTTCATAACGTGATGTGTTATTAATTAGTTAATAATGTGTGTTCTATTTCAGTTCCCAGGTGGAGCCGCTATGGAGCAGCTCATCCACACTGTGGACCTTGGCCTTGGCTTTGACGCCCTCGACCTGCCTGGCGACCTCATCCTCGTAGGTGATGTCCGGAACCTCACGGATGACTCCGAGGGCTACCGGGAAGTCCGGCCATTTCATATCGGCCAGCATCATCTGGAGGCCAAGATTGTCGGAATGGCTGTCGTGGGTGAGGATATCATCCTCGGTCACACCGTTCTCTCCGATGGTCACGACCTTCAGTCTCCAGCCATCGAGGGCGATGCCTTTGTCACGGTTCTTTCCGAATATCATCTTCTCGCCGTCGCGCAGAACCAGAGTCCTGTCCGCCTTGTGCTCCCTGTCGGAAATCTCGGCGTGCGAGCCATTGTTGAAGATCACGCAGTTGGTCAGGAACTCCATCACGGAAGTGCCCTTGTGCCTTGAGGCTGCAAGCATAATCTCCTGGTTCAAAGCAAGTTCAGTATCCATTCCACGGGCGAAGAACGTTCCCTTCGCGCCAAGCACGAGACTGCCTGGATTGAACGGATGCTCAACCGTACCGTAAGGGGAAGTCTTGGTGATGGCTCCCAGTTTGGAGGTCGGGGAATATTGCCCCTTCGTCATACCGTAAATCTGGTTGTTGAAGAGCATCAGGTTGATGTCGATGTTCCTTCTGATGGCGTGGATGAAATGGTTTCCGCCGATAGCCAGAGCGTCACCGTCACCGCTCACCTGCCAGATGCAGAGATCAGGGTTGGCGACCTTCATTCCGGTCGCGATCGCGGTCGCACGGCCGTGGATGCTGTGGAACCCGTAGGTGTCCACATAGTACGGAAGCCTTGACGAGCAACCGATTCCGGACACGACCACAATCTTGTCCTTGTCTATCCCCTTCTCTTCACAAACCAAAGGAAGGGTTCTCTGAAGAGCGGCGAGCACGGAATAGTCCCCGCATCCCGGACACCATCTGATCTCCTGATCGCTCTTGAAATCTTTCAATGTATATTTTGGCATTGCGCTGTCCTCCTATAATTCGCTTAAAGCGGCGTCAACAATCTCCTTCACAAGGAAAGTCTGTCCCTGAACCTTATTGCAGCTCA
>CAVCRL010000270.1:0-3377 GCA_963604455.1 Lachnospiraceae bacterium
CGTTGACCGCGTCGTAGATTGAATAGTCGATGATGGTCTCGCCGTTAGGGCCGAGTCCGTCCATCTGTTTGAGTCCGCCGTAACGGCTGCCCATCCCGGCTGCAAGTACAAGAAGTGTAGGTTTCATATCTTTTGAATATTAATGATTTAAAATCGGCGTTTGGAAAATTCAAGAAATCCGTTCTTTTCATTTTCCTTAATTCTACAAAATTAACTATTTTTGTACAAATATTGTTCTAAAGCCGTGGGAAAGTTCAAGGACATCTGGAATTGGAAATTGGATGGCAAGAACGCTGAAAAGCGTTCCTTTGTCCGTTATGCCATCTTCGCGACAGCCTTTTTCGTCATAATGGTTGGATTTGTCAACCAGAACAACATCGTCCGCTGGATCAAGGCTGGCTTCGAGATCCGCAACCAAGAGAGGCTGATCGAACGGTACAGCGCCGAGATCAAGGATATGGACAGCAGGATCCACGGCCTGACCCACAGCAAGGATTCCCTGGAGCAGTTCGCCCGCGAGAACTTCGGATTCGCCGAGCCGGGCGACGACGTTTACATCATAGAAAGATAATTTTACTGAATATGGACTTTCATTCTCTTCTGGCAGTGTCTCCGATCGATGGTCGCTATGCTGCCAAAACCGCATCGTTGAGACAGTATTTCAGCGAGTTCGCCTTGATCCGCAACCGCGTACGTGTAGAGGTGGAATATTTCATCACCCTTTGCGAGATTCCTTTGCCGCAGCTCGCCGACTTCGGCGAAGGCACCGGGATGAGCTGTGACGAATTGTTCACCCGCCTGCGCCAGCTCTACCAGACGATGACTCCGGAGGACGCGCAGAAGGTAAAGGACATCGAGAAAATCACCAACCACGATGTCAAGGCCGTTGAATATTTCATAAAAGAGAATTTCAAGGCTCTTGGAATATCCCGCTGGCAGGAGTTCGTCCACTTCGGCCTGACCTCTCAGGACATCAACAACACCTCACAGCCGCTGATGCTCAAGGAAGCTCTTGAGAATGAATATATTCCCGCGCTGAAAGAGGTGATCTCCATCCTTTCTGCCGATGTCGAGGCGTGGAAGGATATCCCGATGCTCGCCAGGACACACGGCCAGCCGGCCACTCCGACCAGGCTCGGGAAAGAGTTCCAGGTTTTTGTCTCAAGGCTTGAGGAGCAGCTCCGCCAGTTCGATCAGCTGACGTGGCCTGCCAAATTCGGTGGTGCGACAGGTAATATGAACGCCCACAAGGTCGCCTTCCCGGACATAGACTGGCCGGCGTTCGCTGACAGGTTCGTTGCGTCGCTGGGCCTCAGAAGGTCATTCCCAACCACCCAGATCGACCACTACGACAATCTCGCCGCGATCTTCGACTGCCTGCGCCGCATCAACACCATCCTAATAGATTTGTGCAGAGACATCTGGACCTACATCTCGATGGAATATTTCCACCAGCAGGTCGCAAAGAACGAAGTAGGCTCATCGGCTATGCCTCACAAGGTCAATCCGATAGATTTCGAGAACGCCGAGGGCAACCTTGGAATGGCCAACGCCGTGCTGACCTTCCTTTCGATGAAGCTCCCGATCTCCAGACTGCAGAGGGATCTGACAGACTCGACCGTACAGCGCAACATCGGTGTCCCTGTGGCCCACGGAATGATCTCCCTCGCGTCATTGAAAAAGGGACTCGGCAAGCTGATCCTGAACCGTCCGGCCATCGACGCCGAGCTGCATCACAACTGGGCTGTGGTCGCCGAGGCCATCCAGACAATACTCCGCCGCGAGAATTACCCGAATCCGTACGAGACCCTCAAGAACCTCACCCGCACCGGCGCCGCCATCGACGAGAAGACCATCGAGGACTTCATCAACACCCTCGATGTCGCCGACTCCGTCAAGGAAGAACTCCGCGCCATCACCCCGTGGAACTACACCGGCTTCTGATCGGTCACTTCGACGGATTCAGTGACCAACGTCCGGCCATCTCTTAATCGTACAGTTAATTATTTTTGCAGGATCCTGTTCAAAAGATAGTTGCCATACCCATCAGGCATACTGTCCTCGAATATTCCGAAATTGACATAGGCAAAAAAAGCGGCCGGGTAGATCCGGTCGCTTTTCTTATAGGTTGATGAGGGAAGGCTATCTCATTGTGACGGAGACGACATAGTCTTCGGCCGGGAGATCGGTCGGAAGGGTGATGAAGAGTTTCTCGCCGACTTTCCTGACCGGAAGGGTGGTTCCGTCAGACAATGCGGTCACGGATTTCACCTTGGACTTCTTGGCCACCGGAATCTCAAGGACGGCTCCCGGATTCTGGAGAACGTGGACATAGAATGCCTTGCCACCTGTCAGAGGAGCGGTTGACACTCCCCATTCCTGCTCGGCGACCGGGCCTGGGCCGCAACCCTTGATAGACTCACCGTTGACCTTCATCCACTGACCGATCTCTTTCAGGAGAGCCAAAGCGGCATCCGGAAGACGGCCATCGGCGCGAGGGCCGATATTCAACAGAAGGTTGGTGTTCATCGAGACAGCCTTGGCAAGAGTGCCGACGAGTTGCGCGGCGGTCTTGTAGTCACGATCGGAAACACTGTAGCCCCAGGTGTGGTTCATCGTCTGGCACATCTCCAACGGGAGCTTGTCGCTGACCATCTGTCCCTCGGAATAACCGGCGGTGTTCTGCCCCGGAAGATCCCTCTCGAACATCTGGAAATCCTCACCCTCAATCGGTTGGATATGATGATTATTACCGATGAGGCAGGCCGGATCCACTGAATGAATATATTCATAAAACTCCGGCATCTTCCAGTTGAAAGGAATCGAGTCGCGCTTGTGGTCCCAATAGCCGTCGAACCAGAGGGCGCGGACAGGGGCGTACTGAGTCATCAACTCTTTCACCTGCCGCTTCATAAAGGCTAGGTAGTGGTCATAGTCAGGATGATCTCCCTTGCGACCGGTGTTGTGGCCAGACTCGCCAAGAGGGTAATCCTCCCTGATCCAGTCCAGAATCGAATAATAGAACTGGAGGCTCAGACCTTCCTTATGGCAGGCGTCTGCCAGATCCCTCATCACATCCTTTCCCCAAGGGGTAGCCTTGACGATGTTGTAGTCCGAAGCCTTGGTGTCGAACATAGAGAAACCATCGTGATGACGGGAGGTGATCGTCACATAGCCGGCACCGGCATCCTTGAAAGCCTTAACCCATTCCTCGGCGTTGTAGCTGGCGGGATAGAAAGCGGTCGCCGCGTGGGCATATTCATCCTTGTTCAGGCCTCCAAGCTGGAGGTACCACTCCCCTTGCGCGTATGACGCATATATTCCCCAATGCAGGAATATTCCGAAGCGGTCGTTGACGAGTTGGCGGCGCGCCTCCA
>CAVCRL010000271.1:0-3375 GCA_963604455.1 Lachnospiraceae bacterium
AAGGTGGTGAGATATTCCTGCAGAAGCATCGCGGACCACACCTGCCGCATTATGGAGGAGACTTTCGAGGGGATGCTGCTCAAGATCGACGGGCGGGAGACCTGGACCAGACTCATCGGCCAGCACAACGCCTATAATATTCTCGCCATCTACAGCGCCGCCGTCGCTGTGGGGGCGGATCCGGAAGAGACCCTCGTCGCCATAAGCAACCTTGAGTCGGCCCCTGGAAGGCTTGAAGTGATCAGAGGCCCGAGGAAACTATCCGTGGTCATCGACTACGCCCACACTCCGGACGCTTTAGAGAACGTGCTCAAGACCCTCAGGGACATAGACGACGGCAAGGAACTCATCTGCCTGTTCGGCTGCGGAGGCGACAGGGACAAGACCAAGAGGCCGGAGATGGCGAAGATCGCCGAGGAATATGCTGACAGGATCGTGGTCACTTCCGACAACAGCCGCACGGAAAGGACCGAGGACATCCTGGACGACATCAGGAAAGGATTCACAACCAAAGGATTGGCCAAGGCAATCTTCATCGCCGACAGGAAGGAGGCCATCCGCGCGGCGATCAACTTCGCTCCGGACGGGGCCGTGATCCTGCTTGCGGGCAAGGGGCACGAGACCTATCAGATAATAGGCACCGAGCACCGTCATTTCGACGAGCGCGAGGTCGTGGCGGAAGTGTTCGGCGGCATCAGCACAAACGAATAAGGAGGAAAGAAAGCGATGATCTACCATCTTTTTGAATATCTAAGGCAATATGACATCCCTGGACAGGGGCTTTTCACCTACCTGTCCTTCAGGGCGATGCTCACAAGTGTCACGGCGATGCTTCTTTCGTTCTTCGCCGGACGCAGGATCATCCGCTGGCTCCAGCGCAAGCAGATCGGAGAGACAATCCGTGACCTTGGCCTGGAGGGTCAGATGCAGAAAAAAGGCACGCCGACTATGGGCGGAATCATCATTATCCTTGCGATAGTGGTTCCGGTGCTGCTGTTCTGCAACCTTAAAAACATCTACATCCAGCTGCTTCTGCTGACAACCGTCTGGTGCGGAGCCCTCGGATTCGCCGATGACTACATCAAGGTCTTCAAGCACAACAAGGAAGGGCTGCACCCTAAGGCGAAACTGGTCTCACAGCTCGTTATCGGCCTTGTCATCGGACTCGCCGTCTGCTTCAGCAACGACATCGTTGTCAGGGAAAAGGTCCCGGTGGTCCCGGGAAAGGCGAACGTGGTCGCACAGGGCAACTCCGGATCGCTCAACGTGGACACTGAGACGCTTGTGGCTGAGGATTCCGGCTGGAAGATGGAGAATGTCATCAAGAGCACGAAGACCACGATCCCGTTCGTGAAAGACCACGAGTTCGACTACAAATGGTTCTCCCCGTTCAAGGGAAAATGGGGATGGTACTGCAAATGGGCGATCTACGTGCTGATGATCGTGGTCGTGATAATGGCCTGCTCCAACGGGACGAACCTGACGGACGGAATGGACGGGCTCGCCGCCGGGACAAGCGCGACGGTCGGTGTCGTGCTCGGAATCCTGGCCTGGCTGAGCGGCAACCTTGTCAACTCTGACTACCTGAATATTATGTACATCCCGGGCAGCGGGGAGATCGCCATATTCCTGTCCGCCTTCGTGGGAGCGCTGATGGGATTCCTTTGGTACAACTCCTACCCTGCGCAGGTGTTTATGGGCGACACGGGCAGCCTCACCATCGGCGGCATCATCGGAGTGAGCGCCGTCCTGATGAGAAAGGAGCTGCTGCTTCCGATCCTTTGCGGAATATTCCTGGTCGAGTCGCTTTCGGTGATTATGCAGAGAGTGTACTTCAAGTACACGAAGAAAAGATACGGTGAGGGCAGAAGAATATTCAAGATGACTCCCCTGCACCACCATTACCAGAAGGAAGGCATTCCGGCGCTGATCTCCAGACCGGTACACGCCATTCCGGAGGCGAAGATAGTGACAAGGTTCTGGCTGATCGGGGTTATCCTGGCAGTCTCCACCCTGGCTTTGTTGAAGATAAGATAAAAGAATTGAGGATATGAGCAGAATTGTTGTTTTAGGAGGCGGAGAAAGCGGTGTCGGAGCCGCCGTTCTCGCCAAGGTGAAAGGATTCGACATCTTCCTTTCAGACAACGGAAAGATTCCGGAGCATTTCGCCGAGGATCTGCGCAAATGGGACATCAGCTTTGAGGAAGGCCATCACACAGAAGAGCTTATCCTCAACGCAGACGAGGTCATAAAGAGCCCGGGCATCCCAAGCTCAGTGCCTATCGTGAGAAAACTTGAGGCACAGGGCACGCACATCATCTCCGAGATAGAGTTCGCCGGCCGCTACGACACGGCGAAGAAAATCTGCGTCACAGGAAGCAACGGCAAGACCACGACGACTTCCCTGATCTACTATCTGCTCCAGAACGCAGGCCTCAATGTCGGGCTGGGCGGCAACATCGGTAAGAGCTACGCCCTTCAGGTGGCCACCGAGCACTTTGACTACTACGTGCTGGAGATCAGCAGTTTCCAGCTCGACAACTGTTATGATTTCCGTCCGGACATCGCCATCATCACGAACATCACCCCGGATCATCTGGACCGTTACGACTACCAGATGGAGAACTACGTAAAGGCGAAGTTCCGTCTCACGCAGAATCTCCGTCCGGAGGACTGCTTCATCTTCGACTCCGACGACGAGATCACCATCGAGCATCTGAACAAGATCATCCTTTCCGCCAAGCGTCTGCCTTTCACCCAGAAGGCCGAGGTGAGGCAGGGCGCGTACCTCAAGGACGACAAGATTGTCGTGAAGTACGGTGAGGATGAATGCGACATATTCCTGAAAGAGCTCGCATTGGGCGGGAAGCACAACATCTACAACTCGATGGCCGCCGCCCTCGCCGCGAAGGCCTCGGGAATCGACAACAAGACCATCCGCGAGGCTTTGGCCACGTTCCAGCCTATCGAGCACAGGCTGGAGCCGGTTCTCAGCATCAAGGACGTGCTTTACATCAACGACTCCAAGGCGACCAACGTTGACGCTGCCTGGTACGCACTCGAATGCCAGAGGAAACCGATAGTCTGGATTGTGGGCGGAACTGACAAGGGCAATGATTACGAGGTGCTTAAACCTCTCGTGAAAGAGAAGGTCAAGGCCATTGTGTGTATGGGGGTCGACAACCACAAGTTCCACGAGGCGTTCGAGGAGATTGTGGGCAAGGACAAGATCGTTGACACCCTCTCGGCCGACGAGGCCGTCAAGGCCGCGAGCGGATTCGCGAAAGCCGGCGATGTCGTGCTGCTCAGCCCTTGCTGCGCCAGCTTCGACCTGTTCACCTGCTACGAGGACCGAGGCGAGAAGTTCAAGGAAGC
>CAVCRL010000272.1:0-3340 GCA_963604455.1 Lachnospiraceae bacterium
ATTCCTTAATATTTATGTCAAACAAATCAATCATCGCCGCCACAGTCGCAGCGCTTGCCTTTACTCTAGGAGCAAAGGCTCAGACCAACCTTCAGACTTTCTACGATTTCGGTAAGGATCGCGGTCACGTGACCACCACCCTCGAAGGTTTCTACGGGGACAAATGGGGTAACACCTTCTTCTTCGTGGATTATGACTACAACTCGAAGAACGAGAATGACAAGGTCTATGCTCCAAGCGGAACCTACTTCGAGATCGCGCGTTGCCTCAACTTCTGGCAGAACACAAAACTTGCTCCTTTCAGCTTCCACGTCGAGTACAACGGCGGCGCCTACAACGGCTACACCATCAACAACGCTTTCCTTTTCGGTGTTGACTGGTTCCTTCACAGCAAGGATTTCAAGAACACATTGAATCTCAAGGCCCTTTACAAGACCATCAACTATAACGGCGCCAAGCACGCAGACGGCAGCAAGTTCAAGAGCGAGGTTCCGCTCCAGTTCACAGCTGTCTGGGGAATGCAGGATCTGTTCGGCGTGACCGGACTCCGTTTCTCCGGATTCGCTGATTTTTGGTGGGAGGACCACACCGTCTGCCCTTACGTAAATGACAAGAAGGCCGGATACCGTGACTGGACAAAGGCAGAGGACGCTCATTTCGTGTTCCTCTCTGAGCCGCAGCTCTGGTACAACATCGGCCAGCACTTCGGAGTTGACAACCTCAACATCGGCACGGAGATCGAGCTCTCCTACAATTTCGGAACCGGAAAGGGCTTCTTCGTACGTCCTTGCCTTGGTACCAAGTGGGTATTCTAATATTCAACGACACTTAACAATCCAAGACAATGGCAGAAACAAAAACACAGGCCAACGAGCCTAAAGGCTGGCTGACCAAACTGTTCGGATTCGATCCGTCTACGATGAAGGTCTCCACCGAGATCGTCGCCGGTATCACCACATTCCTTGCAATGTCCTACATCCTCGCCGTCAACCCATCCATCCTGGCTGACTGCGGAATGGACAAGAACGCACTCTTCACCACCACGGCCGTCGCCTCCATCCTCGCGACCCTCGTGATGGCATTCTACGCCAAGCTTCCGTTCGCCCTCGCCCCTGGTATGGGACTGAACGCCTTCTTCTGCTACACAGTCTGCCTCGGAATGGGCTACACCTGGCAGTTCGCGCTGACCGCTGTCCTTATTGAAGGTATAATATTCATAATCCTGACTTTGACGAGTGTCCGCGAGGCGATCGTGAACGCCCTGCCGCTGTCGCTGAGAAAGGCGATCGGAGCCGGTATAGGTCTGTTCATCGCCCTCATCGGTCTGAAGAGCGGCGGAATCGTCGTTGACGACCCTGCCACACTTGTGAACCTCGGCGACATCACCAGCGGCGCGGGCCTTCTCTCAATCATCGGCCTCGTCATCACCGGAATCCTTGTCATTATGAATATCCCGGGAGCCCTCCTGATCGGCATCATCGTGACCGCCATAATCGGCATCCCTATGGGTATCACCCAGTTCCAGGGATTCGTCGACACACCTCCGTCAATGAAGCCTATCTTCTGCCAGTTCACCACCGACGCTTCGCAGATCTTCAGCCTTGATATGCTGGTTGTGGTGTTCACATTCCTGTTCGTGGATATGTTCGACACCATCGGAACCCTCGTGGGAGTCACCACAAAGGCGAATATGACCGACAAGGATGGCAAGCCAATCCGTATGAACCAGGCCTTTATGGCCGACGCCATCGGAACCGTCACAGGCGCCTGCCTCGGAACCAGCACCGTCACCACTTACGTTGAAAGCGCCTCCGGCGTGGCTCAGGGTGGCCGTTCAGGTCTCACCGCCTTTGCGGTTGCCGCCTGCTTCGTCCTGGCCCTGTTCTTCGCTCCGGTATTCACCGCCATCCCTGGCTCGGCTGTCTGCCCGGTACTCGTCTTCGTGGGACTCTTTATGCTCAGCCCTATCAAGGACATTCCGCTCGACGACTTCTCCGAGTCCATCCCTGCCTTCCTCACATTGATCCTTATGCCGATGACATATTCCATCTCCAACGGTATCCTCCTTGGTCTTGTGTCTTACGTCATCCTCAATGTCTGCACCGGAAAGGCCAAGAAGATCGGCTGGTTTATGTATGTGCTGTCAATTTTAGTAATTCTAAAATATATTTTCCTTTAGTCGGTTAATTGATAGCGAATTAACAATAAAGTTACGTAATTGTTAATAATTTTGGCGATATTTTTTGCCCATAAAGCCGAAATATCTGCTATCTTTGTAAAAGTCGGTTCGACTCCCGTAAAAAGGGTCGGACCGACTTTATGGCCGACAAAACTACTTCTCAATACTTATAGAAATAAAAATAACTGAATATGGATGTGACAGTACGCAAGACCAACGGCTCCTATGAGGAGTACGACAAGGTCAAACTGATGAACGGCATACGCGAGGCCTACAAGACGGCGGGCGAGGAATGCCCTGAGGCCGTTGTGGTCTCGATCGCGGAGAACCTCTACATTTACGACAAGATCACCAGCCGTGAGATCAGGCGTCAGGTCGAGGAAAGTCTGATGTCCATCAACAAGAAGGTGGCCGTGGCCTACATCGAGAAGTTCGACGCCGGCCTTGACCTCAGGAAGAAACGTGACTTCATCAGAGACTACATCGCCGCATCCAACGCCGCCACCGGCTCCAAGTTCGACGCCAACGCCAATGTCACCCGCAAGAACATCGTGACCCTCGGTCAGGAGCTCTACAAGGAGAACAACATCAAGCAGAACCGCTACATTATGAAGGACAAGATCAAAGCCCTTTACGGCCGTTCGCTTGCCAGCCAGTACATCAAGGATCTGGAGAGCCACGTCCTCTACAAGCACGACGAGAGCGGCACTCCGGGCTATCCTTACTGTGTGGCCATCACGATGTACCCTTTCCTTGTGGACGGTCTTATCAAGCTCGGAGGTGTCTCGGTGGCTCCTACCGACCTCAAGTCATTCTGCGGTGAGTTCATCAACCTCGTATATTCAATCTCATCGCAGTTTATGGGCGCGGTGGCGACGCCGGAGTTCCTGATGTACCTTGACTATTTCATCCGCAAGGACTATGGCGACGACTATCTTGAGCATCTGGAGGATGTCGTGGAGATGAACGCCAAGAAGAGGACCCTTGTCAAGGTCATCGACAACTACTTCCAGCAGGTGGTGCATTCTATGAATATGCCTGCGGGCAACCGTGGCTACCAGACGGTGTTCTGGAACATCAGCTACTTCGATGAGAGCTACTTCAAGGGCGTGTTCGGCGACTTCCGCTTCCCTGACGGCACCGAGCCTAAGTGGGAGACCC
>CAVCRL010000273.1:0-3314 GCA_963604455.1 Lachnospiraceae bacterium
GCTCCTCGTGGGTCTTCTCGATCGCTCCGACCTTCTCGAACAGGAAAGCGATCTCGTCGAACCCTTCCTCCTTCGCGGTCTTCGCGAACCCGGCGTACATATCCGTCCACTCGTAGTTCTCTCCAGATGCGGCGTCCGCAAGGTTCTCCTCCGTGGAAGGCACCCCGCCGTTGTGCAGAAGCTTGAACCAGATCTTGGCGTGCTCCTTCTCGTTCTTGGCCGTCTCCTCGAACAGCTTGCCTATCTGAACATAGCCATCCTTGGCGGCCTTCGAGGCATAATACAAATACTTAGTGTGAGCCTGGCTCTCCCCCGCGAACGCGGTGCGCAGGTTCTCCTCAGTCTTCGATCCTTTAAGTTCCATATTCTATGAATATTAAATATTACCTTTTGTGTTCCTTTCCGTGCCTTCGCCGCCCTAAATCCATCTTTCTTCCCCAAGTGAGCCTCCGGCAGATACTTCATTCCGCCTTTCCGCCAACATCATTCATTCCCCCCGAGCCACAAGACACCGGTCTTGCAAATGTAATAAAATTACCTTGATAAAGAAAGCCCTCCACGACTATTGGTAACGTCCTATTTCTTGTAGAACTGTCCCGCGTCAAAGGAATTGGAGACCTTCACAAATCCCTTATCATATTTGTACAAGAACGGAGAGTAGCGGAAGCGGACGAACAGCCGTACGTCATTGAACCGATATTCAGCGTTCTTGATCTCATAGAAATCCGAATCAAGCCTATCCCTCACCTCAACCTCGAATATTCCTTCATCAAGTCTGACCTTAACGAAGTACCTTCCATCCTTTTCCAGATAATCGTAAGCCCGCTCAGCCTCTGACCGCGAGGCCTCAATATAGAATTCCTTAATGCCGCTCGCATCCTTCTTCGGATAATATTCCGCAGCATCGAGCGAGTTCGTCACCTTGAGGAGCCCTTCATCGTATTTGTAAAGGGATTCCGAATAGCGGAAATACATAAAGTACTTTGTGTCCCGGATCGCATAGAACTTGGAGTCCAGTTTCTCCCCCACCTCGATCTCGTAGATGCCCTTATCAAGAGAAGTCTTGATGAAGTACCTCCCGTCAAACTCCAGATGATCGTACCTCGAAACCGCCTCCGCCCTGTCCGTCTCGACATAAAACGCCCGGACATCGCTCCCGTCCGCGAACGCAAGCAAACGACCCACCAGAACAAGTGCCAGTGTCAGCAAAGATTTTTTCATAAGCTTAATCCAATTTATTACCCTTATCCGTGGAAAGTTAAAAAGAAAATCACAAATCAGCAACAAGAGGTTAATGAATATTAAAGGAATAGCGATTCTATGGAATATGACTGCAAGGATCTTGAGCCGTTGTCAAGTTGTTGACGAGCCGTTGTCAAGTTGTTGACGAGCCGTTGACGGGGCATTGACGGGGTCCCCCAGAGGAGCAAAAACAGGCAATATTGCTCCCATCGACGGCAAATTAACGTATGACGGCAGCATAATACGACAGAAATGCCACCGTGACCGACCAAAAAAACGCTCTCGGACAGCACTTCAAGCCGATTTCGCTCCCGTAGAGGGTCCCCCGGCGACACTTTCTGGCAAAAACGTTGCCTGGGAGCACGCCCCACCGTATCCAATAATGACAAAGAATGCAGTTCCCGTGCAGTTCCCGCAAAGTATATTGGTTTTGCGGAGAGATATTCATAAATTTGTCGGGATGAAAAAGATAGTATTCACACTTGCGTTGTTTGCGGTTATGGGCTGCGGGCAACGGTCGAAAGAGACACAAGAGACTCAAAAGGCACAAGAGACTCAAGCGAGACAAGAGACTGAGATGGAAACCAAAACTATAACGGAGATCCCAAGAATGGAGATCGTGTCCGACGACACGCTGGGGTTGAACATCTACTATCCGGAGTTCGACAGGATCGATCTGGTGTGCGGGAGGATGCCGGCGGAGGAGGACTCTACGGTCATATTCTGCTGCGAGGCGGCGTTCACGGGGCAGCTGCTTAAGGAATTCTCACACGGAAACATCGCGGGAGACCACGTCAGCGGTGGGGAATATTTCAAAGGGTACAAATGCAAGGTGAACACAGGATGCTTCACCTTCGTCGATGGAAAGTGGGGATTCTTTCTAAACGACCATAAAACGGAGCTGAAGCGAGCGGCGGAAAAAGGCGGAATGGGATTCGGACAGAATATGGTGATATTCAATAATGAAGTGCAACCATCCTTCCGAAAAGCGGGATCTTCTTTTGAATATAGGGTCCTCTGCGAGCTGGATGGGAGACTTTGCATCATTGACTCAAAGAAAGTTGTCCGCTATGATGAGTATGTCAGGGTGCTTTTAAAGTTGGGTGTCAAGTATGCGCTGTATCTTGATATGGGGGCTGGATGGAATTATTCCTACTATCGGACCAATGACGGCTCGCTACATACATTGCACCTGCCACCCGCTCAAGGCAGCGACTACAGGACGAACTGGCTGACTTTCTATAAATCAATATATTAACAAGGCACATAAGGACATATTCACAATCACTGTAATTCTTGAGAATATGAGCATAACAAGGTTCAAGGAGGCGCAGGAGCGCTTCGGGGAGTATGAGACGGCGCTGGAGGAGATTCGGCAGGGGCGGAAGAGATCTCACTGGATCTGGTATATATTCCCGCAACTCAAGGGGTTGGGAAGAAGTTACAACTCTGAATATTACGGGATCGCATCGTTGGAGGAGGCTAAGGAATATCTTGGAGACGCGGTGCTGAGGGAACGGCTGCTGGAGATTTCCGGGGAGCTGATGGAGCACAAGGGAGAGGATATTCATAGCATTATGGGAGGAATTGACGCACAGAAGCTGCGCTCCTCGATGACGCTGTTTGAATACGCCGCTGGTGATGACGATGGATGCAAGGTCTTCGGAGAGATTCTTGACACCTTCTTTGACGGCAAAAGGGACGGGCGTACCATCGGGATGCTAAACTCTGAATCGAAGTGAAATAGACACAGATTAATATAAAAAAGCCACGGAATGATGATTCCGCGGCTTATAAATTAATCAACCTAATTGATTAGGCCTCAGCCTCAACGGTTACCTTGACGGTGGCCTTGACGGTCTTGTAGCACTTGACGGTGCCTTCGTACTCGCCAACGGTCTTGATCTCACCGAGGGTGATGTTCTTCTTGTCAACCTCTACACCGGCGGCCTTGAGAGCCTCCTCAACCTGGGCGGTGGTGACAGAACCGTAGATCTTGCCGGACTCGCTAACCTTTACGGCCACCTTCACTGGTGTGGCCTCGATCTTGGCTGCGAGAGCCTCGGCGTCAG
>CAVCRL010000274.1:0-3305 GCA_963604455.1 Lachnospiraceae bacterium
TCGCGGAGGCAAATTTTCTATGAATATGTCAGCAGTCGTTCTCGGCCGGAAGCTTTGCGAGCGCCTCTGCCGCGTCAAGAATATGCTCGTTTTGGATGTCGCTTGTGACCCGTCCGTCCCGAAGGGTGATGGTGCGTGTGCTGTAGTTCACGATCTCTGGGTTGTGAGTCACGAATATGATCGTTCGGCCCTCGGAATGGAGTTTCTGGAACAGGACCAGAACCTCAAAACTGGTACGGGTGTCCAGATTACCGGTCGCCTCGTCGGCGAGGATCACCGCAGGATCGTTCACCAAAGCCCTTGCGATCGCGACCCTCTGCATCTGTCCTCCCGACATCTGGTTGCTCTTATGCTCCAGCCTGTCCCCGAGACCGACCGCCTTCAACGCCTCTACCGAACGGTCGTACCTCTCCTTCTTTGAATATTTAGGGTTATACATCAGCGGCAGTTCCACGTTCTCGATGGCCGTGGTCTTTGCCAGCAGGTTGTAGTTCTGGAACACGAAACCGATCTTGCGGTTTCTTAATGTAGCGCGTTCGTTCTTGTCCATCGTCCTGACCGAAACCCCGTCAAGGTAATATTCCCCGGAAGTCGGAGTGTCAAGGCATCCGAGAATATTCAGAAGTGTGGATTTGCCTGATCCTGAGGTTCCCACGATCGTGACGAACTCGCCCTCCGTGATTGTGAAGGACACGCCTCGCAATGCGTGGACGGTCTCGTCACCGACAACAAAGTTGCGCCTTATGTCCTCAAGTTTGATAACGTCTTTCATACTTTTTCCAGTTAATGTTGCCGGCATTATTTCTTTCCGCCTCTTGGTCCAGGTGCGAACGGACTTCTTTCAGCCGTTTCCATTTTCTTCGGCGCTTCTGCTGTGAGGCCTATAACGACCTCTTCTCCGTCAGTCAAGCCGCTTACGATCCCTGTCTTGTCACCGCTTGTGTGATCTGTCGTCACAGCCTTAGGCGAAATTGAGTTTCCGCTCTTTACCCAGACTATCTTTTCGGACTCGTCAGCGATGCCGTTCACCGTGATTCCCAATCCCTTAAGCATTTCCGGGTCAGGATTGAACCTCAGCGCCTTTGTCGGCACAGCCAGCACGTCTTTCTCTTCCAGAGTGTTGATGGTCACGTTGGCCGTGAGTCCCGGCTTCAGTTTCAGGTCCGGATTCGGAGCCGTGATCACAACCTCGTAAGTCACGACGTTAGACGTTGTTGTGGCCTCCAGCCTGACCTGCTGCACAGTTCCGTTGAAAATATCGTCCGGATAGGCATCCACGGTAAAGGTGACGTTCTGGCCTTCCTTTACCTGGCCGATGTCAGCCTCGTCCACATCAGCGATCACCTGCATATCGGCGAGATCCTTTGCGATCGTGAACAGGGTCGGTGTCTCGAATCCCGCTGCCACTGTCTGGCCTTCCTCCACGGCCCTGCTGATGACCACGCCATCGATTGGAGACGTGATCGTGGCATAGCTAAGGTTCCTTTTTACTTTCGTGAAAGATGCCTGTGCTTGGTTGTACGCATTCTTTGCGGTCTCATATTGATAGTACGAGGAATCATATTCAGAATCGCTGACCAACTCTTTGGAATGCAGGGTCTTGATGCGGTTATATTCCTTCTCCCTGTACTCGAATTCCGTCTTTGCGGCGGAGAGTTGGGCCTGCGAGGAGACCAGCTCGGCCTGGAGGTTCACCTTGTCCATCTCGGCGATGACCTGGCCGGCCTTGACGATGTCGTTGTAGTCCGCATAGAGCTTGTCGATGATTCCGGACACCTGGGTGCCGACTTCCACCTTTGTGACAGGCTCAACCGTTCCGGTGGCGGTGACCGAATTGGAGATGTCGATTCTTTCTGTCTTCGCTGTTTCCAGGGTTACTGTCTGCTTTCCGGTTGGACGGAAGATCAGCCAGAGTGCCGCAGCGGCGCAAATGATGCCGACCGCGATCCATAAAGTCTTGGTTTTCATATTAATTGATTTTATAATTTCCTTGGTATATGTCGAGTAACGCATTGTTCATCAATGCTGTGTATTTTGATTGGAGGAGTTGGACGCGGGCGTTGAGAAGATTGTTCCGCGCGGTGATCAGCTCCACGGTGTTCTTCATTCCGACGTTGAACTGCTCGGCCGTGAGTTCGTAGCTTTGTTCGGCGTAACGTGCTTGTTCCTTGGCGGAAGTGTACTTGGACTGGGCGGATACCGCCTCCAGATAGGTGTCTTCAACTTCCTTTAGCAGAGCTTTTTCCGTGCTGAGTTGTTCCAGCCTGCTGTTGTCGGCCTCGATCTTCGCTTTGTTGACAGCCGTCTTCGCCTTCCTTCCCTGTAAAATTGGAATCTGGAGGCTCAGGCCGATGCTCTCGTTGAAGTTCTTCTCCAACTGGCTGCCAAATGAACTGTTCGTTCCGGAAACGTTGGTCGTGCCGATGCCGGCTGTCGCTGAGAGGGTAGGGGAATATGCAGATTTGGCTTGCCTGATGCCTAAATCCGCAGCCTGTACGTTCAGACCTGCTTTCTTTATCTCCGGCAATGATTCAAGAGCGTTTGCATAGACTTCCTCCTTGCTTGGAAGCAGTCTCAGGATCCCGGCCTCGTCATCAGTAGGCTCTTCAAGCTCAATCTCGTCGCTGACCCCGAGTTCGAGCAACTGCTTGAGTTGCAGTTTGTAGTTGTCCAAAGTGGCTTTAGCCGAGGTTATCTGATAGAGATCGCTGGCGTACTGGCTTTCCAGTTGCGCGACATCTACCTTGCTGAGTTCCCCGGCGTTCTTGAGTTCGACCGCCCTGTCAAGTTCCGCTTTTGATGTCTCCGCCGTGCTCTCGCTTACCTTGACAGCCTCGACGGCGTAAAGGCACTGCATATAAGCCTTGACGATGGAGATCACGACATCATTTGTGTTTTCTTCAACAGACAATGAATCCACGGAGTTCTGCATACGGCTCTGCTTCAAAGCCGTGCGAAGACTTCCTCCGCTGTAGAGAGTCACTCCTGCGTTCAATCCGTAGTTCCCGGACCAACTGGTTGCCTTTGAGGTACTATAGACATCCGATCCGACAACCGTGCTGTTCCCGTTTTCCGAGAACGGCCTGTTTGTTATTCCTTGACTCGTGGATGCGCTTAAAGTCGGGAACATAGCCGCCTTGGCCTGATATGTGTCCTCAAGTCCGGCCAGATGCGCGTTCCTGCTTTGCCGGAGGGCAATATTGTACTCCACGGCGTAGTCGATGCATTCCTGCAACGTCCATTTCTTAGCCTGGGCGCCGGCGGTCAGAGAGACGACCGTCAGGGCTGTGATAATGATGATAACG
>CAVCRL010000275.1:0-3269 GCA_963604455.1 Lachnospiraceae bacterium
TGGAGAACAGCCAGTTCAGCCGTGAGGATTCCTTCGATGTCGTGGCCGTTCTGAATGAATTGCTGCCGTGCCTGGAAAGCCTTGCCCCCGGCCTGACCGTCAGGAAGGATATTCAGGTCTCCGGATTGTGCCTGAAAGCCAACAAATCTTTGTTTGAGAGTCTGGTCAATAATTTGATTGTGAATGCGGTAAGGCACAATAGACCTGATGGCGAGATTCGTGTGACAGTGACCTCGGATTCTCTCTCCGTCTCGAACACCTCCGATGAGCCAGCCCTTGATCAAGCAACCATATTCACTCGCTTCAATCACGTTTCCGGCCGCAGTCTTGGCAACGGTCTTGGTCTTTCCATCGTGAAATCCATCTGCGACTACCACTCTTGGCAGATCACCTATTCCTACCTCTCTGGCACTCATACTTTTACCGTTCGTTTCGCTCACTGAGCCTGTCGAAGTGACCTTTTCGGCGAGAAATTATAAAAATATGTCTATCTTTGAGAATTATGGCGAAAGAAAGTATGTATTTGGCGTCCAAGCCTCGCTATGAGATTCTGGACGGACTTCGTGGCGTGGCCGCGCTTTTGGTGGTGGCGTTTCATCTGTTGGAAACATATTCAGGAGGACCGGCGGGTCAGATAATCAATCACGGCTATCTGGCTGTGGATTTCTTCTTTGTGCTTAGCGGCTTCGTGATCGGGTACGCCTACGATGACCGGTGGGGAAAGATGAGCATCGGGACTTTCTTCAAGCGAAGGCTGACACGTCTGCATCCGATGGTCGTGGCCGGAACGCTTATCGGTGCCGCGCTTTTCTTCTTTGCCGGAACCGCTTTCCCGAAGACTCTGGAGGTTGAAGGCTGGAAATTCGCCCTCTGTCTTGTGATGGGGCTTCTGATGATTCCGTGCGGTTTGGGGCTCGACATCCGTGGATGGGGCGAGACGAACTCTTTCAACGGCCCGAACTGGTCGCTTACCTACGAATATGTCGCCAATATACTCTACGCATTTATATTCAGACACTTGCCGAAAGCTGCGCTTGCCGTTCTCTGCGCCGTGTGCGCCGTGTTCACTCTTGACCTGACTTTGGGATGGGACATTTTCGGCTTGTTTCCGAATGGACCTCAATACAATGTCATCGGTGGATGGAGTCTTACCACACAGCAGATTTATGTTGGTTTCGCACGGCTTCTTTACCCGTTCCTGTGTGGTCTTCTGATTTCAAGAATCCTCCCGTCACACAGAACCGAAAGCAATCCGAGCGGCTCCCCGATTCGCCTGAAAGGTGGCTTCTGGTGGTGCGCTCTCGCGATTGTCGTGATCTTTTCCGTCCCGTGCATCGGAGGCCGCCAGTGCCTGTGGGACGGACTGTATCAGGCGATCAGCATATTGATCCTCTTCCCGTTGCTGGTCCTAGCGGGAGCCGGTTCCAAAACCACTGACGCAAAAAGCACGGCTGTCTGCAAATGGATGGGCGAGATCTCATACCCTCTTTACATCACCCATTTCCCTCTGATATATATGCAGTTGAACTGGGTGGCCGAGCACCCCGCCGCTCCGCTCTGGCAGCACATCATCGTTTCTGTCGGGGTCTTCTTCGTTGCGGTCATCCTCGCCTGGGGCCTGCTCAAAATCTATGACACCCCTGTGCGTGAATGGCTTAAGAAGGCTCTTTTTGCCAGAAAGTAGGTGAAGATGATTATGGCACAGATAAAAAGCGAAACACAGTACAAAGCGATAATGGGAAGGATAGACGAGTTGTTCTTCTCAACTGATGAGAACACCCCTGCGGATGATCCGAAACTGTTGGAACTCGATGCTCTTTCCGCTCTTGTTGAGGAATATGAGCAGGAGCATTTCCCGATAGCGACTCCGACTTTGGCCGCGACCCTTCAAGACAGAATGTCCAGAGAACACCTGAGCCAAAAAGATCTTTCATCCATTTTGGGAATATCGACTCCGCGCCTGTCCGAGATAATGACCGGCAAGAAAACTCCGACCTACAATCAAGCCAGAACGATGGTTCTGAAACTGGACATCGACCCGGCGATTGTTCTGTCAGTTTAAGGCGTTGAAGAACAGATTTTCTTCAAAAATAGGGATTATCTTTGTAGTCAGGAAATCATCAACCAGACTACAAAAATGCTTGGAAGAATCATATCCGCGCTAATCGCCTTGGCTTTGTCCCTGCCGGTAGGCTCGCAGAACCTGTCAGACGGTTCAGCCCAGTCAAGTCCGCTCCCTTGGTGGCAGACGGAACGTCACGCATCCTCTTCGTCAGATAGATCATCCTTGTCTCCGGCAGCCGCTCGGGCATATTCACAGATGCATCAAAACAACCGCAAAGGGGGCGGGTTCCCGAGGACGCGGCTGGGACGGGTGGTGGTCATAAGCGCTCCACTGATCGCGGAGGGATTGGTGGCCAAGAAGTTGGATGGGCGGTTCAAGGGACTGCGGAACGATTATATTCCTGACTTTAAGAAAAGCGCCGATGACTATCTACAATATTCCCCGTTCGCGGTGATGGTTGGGCTGAAGGCGTTTGGCGTTGAAGGCCGAAGCTCGTGGGGGCGGATGGTGGTTTCGGACGCTTTTTCGGCCGCTTTGACGGCGGGCATCGTCGGAACGCTGAAAAACACCACAAATGTCATCAGGCCGGACGGCTCCAACAACAAGTCCTTCCCTTCGGGGCACACCGCCACCGCTTTTATGGCCGCCACGATGCTGACCAAGGAATATGGCGACTTGAGTCCTTGGATAGGCATCGGAGCGTATTCCGTGGCCTCCGCGACGGGGCTTATGCGTGTCGCGAACAACAAGCATTGGCTCAGCGATGTGCTGACGGGAGCGGGAGTCGGAATCCTCGCCACGGAGGCCGGGTACTGGATCACCGACTTGATATTCAAGGATAAAGGGCTGTCGGCAAGTTCTCTCGACAGTCTGGATGATGGAGATGCAAACGCTTCATTCCTAAGTCTTTATCTTGGCGTGAATCTGCCTTTGAGTGACTACGACATCGACGAGAACAATGAATTCCGGACATCCACCGGAAGCACAGCCGGCCTTGAAGGGGCTTGGTTCCCTTGTCCGAATGTCGGTGTCGGAGGACGCTTCACCGCTTCCAACACGTTGATAATCACCGAGGATGACGAGGCGAAAAACTCCTTCGACGCGGTGTCTTTCTGCGGAGGCGGCTATTTCTCCCTTCCATTGTCATCTTGGTGGTCCGCGGGGGCCAAACTTCTCGGCGGCTATGTCCGCTACCCGAAACTGA
>CAVCRL010000276.1:0-3240 GCA_963604455.1 Lachnospiraceae bacterium
TCCTCGCTTTGGAGGGAACCGTTGTCGTCGGTTACGGTTCTGCAAGAAAGATAGGCAACATCGTTGGTTCCGTAAAGACGGTCTCATCTGAGAATATTGTTGAGAAACCTTCCGCCAACGTCGCTGACGCCCTTCAGGGCAAGGTCGCCGGCCTTCAGGTCTTCAACACCTCCGGTGAGCCTCAGAGTACAGTTTCCCTCCAGCTTCGCGGAACATCGTCAATCAACCTCAGTACTTCTCCACTTTACATTCTTGACGGTATTCCTGTGACAAGTTCAATCTTTACTTCGATCAACCCTAATGACATCGAGAACATCTCCATTCTTAAAGACGCATCCTCGACTGCCATCTACGGTTCAAGGGCCGCTAACGGTGTGATATTCATCACCACAAAGAAGGGTCTTGCAAGCGAGAAACCATCTGTCTCATTCCGCGCTCAGTATGGTGTCTCTATGCTGACCAAGTACAAGTACGATATGATGAACTCACGTGAGCTCTTTGAATATGAGGAACTTGTAAAGCCCGAGTTGAAAGAGGACGTCGCTTATCAGGCCAAGAAGGCTTATGTCCTTGGTAATGGAATCGACTTCGATTGGACCAGTTACTTGTTCGACAGCAGCGCACCTCTTTATCAGATCGACGGATCCGTCAGAGGGGCCACCAACAAGACAAACTACTATCTTTCATTTGGTTACTATTCTGAGCAGGGAACTTCCAAGGTCAACTCCAGCGTTGACAGATTCAACGTCAGAAGCAACGTAAACACAAAGATCACCAATTGGTTGGAGATCGGTTCCAACATCGCGCTCTCCTACTCGAAGTACAAAACAATCGTTACCGGTTGGTACTCACAGTCTCCTATCCTTGCCGCTCTCACAGAGCTGCCTTACGAGACTCCTTACAAGCATATCATCAATCCTGACGGAACAGTCTCCTATGGTGATGTTTACCTACAGTATCCTTGGGACAATCAGATTGACCTTAATGAGTACTATAAGAAAAACACCAACGACAGACAGAGTGCACAGGTCATTGGACAGGCATATCTGCAATTGTCTCCAATCAAAGGATTGAAGATCAGGTCCGCTGCCGCCATCGACGCTTTCGACTACACCAACGAGTCAATCAACAAGCCGTCATACACGCCATATTCAGGCAGGGGAAGAAACAGCCAGGCTTTCCAGAGGTACTATCAGCTGACTTCCACAAACACCGCTGAATACGCCACATCCTTCGGCAGACACAACCTCGTCATCCTTGCCGGTCACGAGTCCATTCTCAAGCACCAAAAGACATTCAGCGCGACTGGTACCGGACTTACAGATGACCGTCTCACGGCATTCGCCACCACGACCGCCATCTCAACTTGGGCGGGAAATAATCAGGAGGCCGCGTTCAACTCGTTCTTCTTCAACGTCAACTACAACTTTGACGACAAGTATTTCGTTGACGCATCTGTCCGTACCGACGGCTCATCGCTCTTCGGTGAGAACAACAGGTACGCCACTTTCTATGCCGTCGGCGCTATGTGGAAGGCAAAACACGAGGACTTCCTCCGCAATGTCCGCTGGCTGGATGACTTGAATGTAAACCTTACTTATGGTACTACCGGTAACTCAGGTCTAGACAGCTGGTATGCCTCTCTCGGCCTTGTCGGAGCCGGTGCGAAATACAATAACGTCAGCGGTTGGGCACTTTCCCAGGTTCCTAACGCGGACTTGACTTGGGAGACAGTCTCAACCCTCAACGCAAGGCTTTCCGGACGTGTGTTCGACAGGGTTTCCTTCGATTTGCAAGCCTATAGGAAATACTCGAGCGACTTGCTGATGGAGCTTCCGTTCTCCGCCACAACCGGCCACACCTCTGGCTGGGGTAACGTCGCGGAGTTGTCCAACACCGGCATCGATGTCAATCTCGATTTTGACATTATCCACACCAAGGATTTCTATTGGTCTTTAGGCGTTAACTTCAACTACAATAAGAACAGGGTAGAGAAACTCTATCAGGGACTTGATGAGATTACATTCGAAGACAAGGGACTCAAATACGAGGTCGGACACGACATCGGTGAGATCTATATTCCTATCTTCGATGGTGTTGACCCCGCGGACGGATCTCCTATGTGGAGAACCAGAGATGGAGGCACAAGCAAGGAATATTCCGACGACCTCTATCAATTCTGGGATGGCAAGAGTATGACCGCCCCTTGGTCAGGCGGTTTCTCCACCAACTTCTCTTGGAAGAACTGGGGACTCTCAGCTGACTTCTCTTGGATCGGTGACCGCTATGTCTTCATCAACGAGCGTTACTACACCAGGAACACCTCCAACCTTCTCCAGCAGTCTAACTTCGAGAAGAGGATGATGAACATCTGGACAACCCCAGGCCAGGTCACTGACATTCCTAAGTACGGAACAACCAACCATTTTGACTCTTCCTGGTATGACAATGCTTCCTTCCTCAGAATGAAGAATATCTCGCTGTCATACAAGTTGCCAAAGCACCTTCTTGAGAAGACCAAGATTGTTTCTGGTGCAAGATTCTATGTGACTGGAAGAAACCTCTTGACCATCACCAACTTCGAGGGATATGACCCTGAGGTGGGTTACTCCAATGGTACCGTGGGTTTGTACCCGAACTCAAGACAAGTTGTTGTCGGTGCTGAGATTCAATTCTAAATCGGATAAAATTATGAAAAAGATTTTTTATAACACCTTGACACTCATCGCAGGTCTGACCCTTTTGGCTTCTTGCAACCTTGAAAAATTCCCTGATACGGCAATCAACAAGGAAGAGGCGATGGAAAGTCCTGCCGACTGCTACAATTTCCTCACAGGATTATATGCCAGCACCAAGTCATTATATTCAGGCTTCTACACATATTCCACAGATCTGATGACAGACTGTTACCACGCTATCAAGAACTTCGGTAACTGGGATGGTGATTTCTACCACTATGACATTGTGGCCTCGAATTCCAGCGTCGAGACAGTATGGAACAACTTCTATGCTTACATCGGCAATGCGAACTTCCTTATCTCCGGCACTAATAAACTTCTTGAAAGCGGCACACTGTCCACAGCGGACGAGGCGACTGTGCAGGAATACTACGGTGAAGCCTGCTTCCTCAGAGCTTTGATGTACTTCAAGCTGACAGAATATTTCTGCAAGGCATACGACAAATCAACAGCAGAAACGACATTCGGTGTTCCGGTTGTCACAGAGTACGCTCCTACAGCC
>CAVCRL010000277.1:0-3212 GCA_963604455.1 Lachnospiraceae bacterium
TCCTCTTCGCCATCATCTGGAAAGCCCCTGCCGACGGCTACGCCAAAGCCGACAAGCTCCTTGAGCAGGTCAAGGCCGACTACGAGGCCCAGCGCAAGTAGCGGTTTTACACCGACACCCAAGGCGGCATCCAACGGCTACAGATCCGGTCTAGGCGACCTCAGGATGGCCGTGGATCCTAACTTATTGCAAATGAATACAATCGCAGATTCCCTTCAGCCTATGACAGCTGAAGGGAATCATTATATTCGCTGATTCTCAAGATTTTATCCTCCACACAACCATAATATTATCTGTTTTCGCGTGTTTGTAGAGAACGCCATTGATGCCTAAACATGCCCTCTCTTGGCGATGTTTGAGCCTTTAAAGGTTACCAGTCGTCTCAGCTTGGTTACTCTCCGGTCTTGATTTCCGGTGCCTGGAGGTCATGGCGACCTACGCGCTTCGCGCGCCCTGTCCGGGTGAATGGCTGCCATGACCTCCAGCACCGGAAACCACCTTTAGTATTTATTGATAAGAAACAGAAATTTCTGTTTCTTATCCAAAAGAAAAATATCATAAGAAAATATTGCTCCAAGTTTTTATGTTTTTGAATTTGGCTATGGTAGAATTTGTCTATTATTGCAGATTAGACCACAAAATAATTGAACTATGGAACAATCAAAAAATGAATTGACATCACCTGCGGAACAGAAAAACGAGATCATACTGTACCAGCCGGATGATCTGGTCAGATTGGAGGTACGGGTGGAAGGAGAGACTGTGTGGCTGACACAGGAGCAAATAGCCTATCTTTTTGGTACTAAACGCCCGGCCATCACCAAGCATCTGAACAACATTTACAAAAGTGGAGAATTGGAAAGGGGGAGCACGTGTTCCATTTTGGAACATATGGCCAACGATGGCCGGCAACGTTATACAACCAGATATTATAACCTTGATGCAATTCTTTCTGTCGGGTATAGGGTTAACAGCAAAAATGCCACACTATTCAGAAGGTGGGCGAACCAAGTATTAAAGGAATACCTATTGAATGGTCATTCCATCAACCAGCGCCTGAGCGACATAGAGACACGCTTTGACAACAAATTGATGCGGCACGAGCAGCGTTTGGATCAGATAGATCAAAAAATAGACTTCTTCGTCCGGACATCCCTGCCGCCAGTCGAAGGAGTCTTCTTTGACGGACAGATATTCGATGCCTACGCTTTTGTGTCTGACTTGATCAGATCCGCACACAAAAGCATAATCTTGATAGATAATTATGTGGATGAATCCGTGCTGATCCTTTTGGACAAAAGGCAGACAAGCATAACGGCAACAATCCATACGGGGCATATCTCCAACCAACTGCAATTGGACATTCAGCGTCACAACGCCCAGTACCCACCGATAGACGTCCACATTTGCAGCAAGGTGCACGACCGCTTTCTGATCATAGATGATGTCGTGTACCACATCGGAGCCTCATTGAAGGATTTAGGCAAAAAACTCTTCGCATTCTCCAAAATGGCCATACCCGCAGAGTCCTTGCTGCAAAGGATCATATCCGAGACGTGAAGCAGGGCCCATTGGCTTGCTCCGCCACATCAGTCCCGACAAAGGCAGCCCTATATAATACACTCATGGAGGGCAACACTCTGATTATCCATCAGATATGCGCATATCCTTCCACACATAACAGGCAGGAGGACGCATCAGTCTCTTTCAAATAATCAAACACTTATCATACACAACACCAGCCCTCAGCACGTTGGTACCAAACGCAAAACGCAAAAGTAGGGAGAAAACCATAATAATAGGGAGAAAATCGCTATATTAGCAGAAAAGTAGGGGAAAAAAATGGCGACGGAACTTGAAAACATCATCTATGAATATCGGAGACTGGGCATCGACCAGCAGATAGATTATGACAAATTCTATCTGTACTCCCTCATCACGCATTCCACGGCGATAGAGGGCTCGACAATCACGGAGATCGAGAACCAGATTATGTTCGACCAAGGGGTCAGCATCAAAGGCAAAAGCATTGAGGAGCAGAATATGAACCTTGACCTCAAGGCAGCTTATGAGAGGTCAATTGAATATGCGAGGGCACATACACCGATAACGACGGATATGCTTATGGAACTCTCCTCCTTGGTGATGAAGAACACTGGGAAAGATTACAAAACCGCGTTAGGAGAGTTTTCATCGGCGAAAGGCCAGCTGCGGCTACTGAATGTCACCGCAGGATTCGGAGGCAAATCCTATATGAACTACAGTAAGGTCCCCACAAAGCTGGCCGAGTTGTGCGAACGAATCAACGAAGCAAGGCAGAACTGCAAGAACAAGGAGCTTAATCAGTTATATTCAATAAGTTTTGACGCCCATTTCAACTTGGTCACCATACATCCTTGGGCCGACGGCAACGGCAGAATGGCCCGCCTGCTGATGAACCAACTCCAGTTTGAGTTCGGCCTTATCCCTTCGATCATATTAAAGGAAGACAAGGAGGATTACATCAAATCGCTTATCGCAGCCCGCGAAAGCGAAGACTTGAATATATTCAGAGATTTTATGTTCAGCACCACGGCAAAGGTCCTCCGCCGCGACATCGACAACTACCTGCAATCCACCGGCCTGCTCGAAGAGGAAAGCCCGGCCTATTCCGCACGCAATGGGAAAAAGCCGAAAAGTAGGGAGATAATTCTGAATATGCTGTCGAAGGACGGCTCCCTCAGTGCCGCCTCTCTGGCCCAAAGAATAGGAATATCCCCGAAAGCCGTTGAAAAGCATCTCGCCAACCTGAAAGCCTCCGGCCTCCTCCGCCGCATCGGTCCAGACAAAGGCGGGCACTGGGAGGTCAACGGATAATGTGCCAGCCGTTTCCCATTTCATAGCCTCACTCTGTGGACTAACTTATCCCAAGATAATAACACCAACATCCATCAAAACAAATAATGCCCTATACCCAGCGGAATGTCTATAAAATTCATTAGATTCCGCTGATTATAGATACTATTTTATTGTATTTGCAGCGGAAACTTTGTCTTAATGCCTGACCTATACGGACTCCATTGCGGACCTCACATAATCTTCTATGCGCTCCGCCCGCAAGGCGACATCCTGATTATCCGCATCCTGCACGAGAGAATGGACTTCAAGCGGATTATAGCAATACAAAAAGTGTGGAGCCGATTTCGTCTATCTCAAAGAAGGTTCTGGCAAAA
>CAVCRL010000278.1:0-3209 GCA_963604455.1 Lachnospiraceae bacterium
AAATGATCGTCAAACAATTTTATTTGTATGTCCGTTCCGAGGATGGAATAATCCCTGTGTGCCACCGCATTCACAATTAACTCAGTCCAACAAAATTCTGGATATTCTGGTTTTGTCACGAACAGAGCGTTTGAGGCAAGATAAGTCCGCTCTTTTATTTGCGTCTTTACATAAGCTATGGCAGATTGAGTAATTTCGAGGATCCTTCCTTTGAATGTAACGTCTTTGACAACATTCATTTCGCGGCCAACTTTCTCCTCGCTGCCATCGTATCTGATAAACCGTATGTGGGCACGTTGAAAGAAACGCTGTGGATCCTTGCCGAAGAGGAGGATAGCGGCTCCACTTACTTGTTCTTTCCCATCCTTTACGATAATATAATCTCCGTTTGAACGCAAAAATGATATAGCATCTCTCTTATAACCAATCCTTTTACAATAACTTGAAACGAAGTCCAAGTCAATGTCGTCAACAGTCGCACGAGGAACAGGATAATCTTCAAAGTATTGGACTCCCTTAGCCAACATTATCTGCATTCTGTCATCAAAGGACAACTTTTTTGATTTGTCACCAACCCTATAGTAAGAATCGTCAGCTGTTGTTGAGTGCATAGAGGAGCTTTGCTCAACATCGAGTATCAGAATATGATTTTCTTTTCCTTCCTTGTCAGTACACGCGATTCTTTGCGGGTGCACATTTATGGAAGGTATGCAATAATCAAACGGTACACGTAACAAGTCGTTAATATGGGTGCTATACCTATCTATGCCTGACACACTTCCATCGTCTTCAATGCCGATAGCGATGGTTCCACCATCGGCATTGGCCATTGCAACCATAATGACTGCCAATGCTTTAGGCTCTATTCGCGCACTTTTTCTGTCAAAAGTCTGACCTTCCGGAAGAGTTCTGTAATCTTCTATTGTTTTCATAATCCTTTAAATTACAAAATTCTTCTGATGGTGTCTTTGCTGTAGGCGTTGAAAATCTGCTCGAAGTTATCTGCGACCTGGTCGGAGGAGAGGGAACTGTCGCGCATAATGAAATAGAGCGGCTTGCGTTTGGCGACTTCTGTGATCACGGTCTCGTTTACGTTCTCATCGAAGCAGGCGATCAAGTAATCATCATTCACGCTGAACACTTCCTTACCGGCTATGGTTTTCCTCTCGATTTTTGCGGAGAGAGGAAGGTTGCACTCAAGCATCACCTGGAAGAGGAGATCTTCAGGAGTGCGGTCAGGCTTCACATTGTCATCGAAGAGGGTGGCGGCTGAAGAATCCTCAGGAGTGTAATAGACATCCTGCATATTTGAAGTGTCGAGCTTCAGGACACGGAAACCCACATCGAGCCGTGTCTGTTCAGATTCTTTGTCGAACAATCCATTCTCGGCTTTCTTGGTTGCCAGCTCCTCCAGAATCTTCTTTCCAGCTCTGCGGATGCGTTCCTTGCCGATTTCGCAGATGTTCTTGTAACCGGCTTTGTAAGCTTCGCTCTTCTCGTCAGTAAGCTCAGGAAGCTGCACCATTATGAATTTGCGGTTTCCGCCGTCCTCGGCATTGAGTTGCATCGCAGCGTGTGCCGTTGTGGCGGAACCGGAGAAGAAATCGAGGATTAGGGAGTCTGTTATTGTCCCTATTTGTACAATCTTTGATAATAACCGTAGTGGTTTTGGATAATCAAAGAAAGTGTGTCCTTCAAAGATTTTCTTAACTTCTTGTGTCGCCTCTTGGGTGTGTCCTACTTCCGTGTTTGGCCACCAAGTCCAAATGTTTTTTCCCTCCTTTTCAAATAAGAAAGTTTTTCGGCGTGGAACTCCCTTTCCATCCTTGCCAAACCAAAAACGGCCATCGTCACACTGTTTCAAAAATTCACTTTCAACATTTTTCCAATATTTCCCTTCGGGCGGCAGGTACTTTGCTCCTCCTGGAGTTACAATTTCGTACATTTGATTTGGCCGAAATCCTTGAGCCGTAAAATCGCTTGATGCCCACGGACCTCTTGGGTCATTGTCTGGATTTGAATAATTGGAAGCATCTTTTTCATTTAATTGAACTTTATTTATGGCCAATTCCAAAAGGCTTCTATTCTTTGTGTATAGTAATATGTAATCGTGAGCGGTACTAACTAATTTGCGCATATCCGGAGATGTCCTTCGTTGCCAAATAATACTTGCAATGTGATTCCTTTCCCCAAACACCTCATCGCAAACCTTCCGAAGATTCTCCACCTCATTGTCATCAATCGAAATGAATATGACTCCGTCCTCTGTCAGCAAATCTCTGGCAACCTTCAGCCTTGGGTAGATCATATTCAACCAATCCGTGTGGAACCGGCCGTTGCTTTCGGAGTTGACCTCGTAGTTCTGCAGGATCATATTCCCGTCTTCATCGAACATCCCACTCTTGTCCCTGAACTCACCAGATGTTTGGCTGAAGTCGTCCTCGTAGACAAAATCGTTGCCCGTGTTATACGGTGGATCAATGTAGATCATCTTTACTTTGCCGAGATAGTCTTCTCGAAGAATCTTGAGTACCTCAAGGTTATCACCCTCAATGTAGAGATTCCCGGTGTTATCGAAATCCACACTGCTCTCCCTGTCTGGTCGAAGAGTCATATTGGTTGGCGTATTTGCTACTCTCATAGCCTCACGTTTCCCCGGCCAAGTGAACTGATACCGCTCCTGCTGCCCCTCGACTATGCCCTTTGACAATTCCACCCTAAGTTTGTCAAAATCAATAGCGTGTTCCATTCTGCCATTTTCTCCAATCCTCTCTGTCAGACAATTCGGAAACAACTTTCCAATTTTTCCAACATTGACATCCACGATGTCTTGTGTATGCATTTTAAATCTATCCATAGATTTTTCGATATCAAATTTACCTTAAATATAATAAAATGATTCTGTTTCAGTGTTATGTTATTTGATTTTTGATGCTCAGTTTTTTGAGGTTCTCGGGTGAAATATCGGCTATATTGCCCCCGTGGCGTCAGAGATCCTTTGTTTGGGGTGTGAAGAGTGGCTATTCTCACCCGAGAATATTCCAGAAGGGAATTTTGCTGTAAGAATATGATGCCTTAGCATTGGGCGGGTGTGGAACTTTAGAATGTTTTTCGTAAGTTTACGGAAAATTGTATGAGATAATGAATATCGTGCGTAAGATTTCCGTGATTGCGGCTGCCGCTATCTGTACTGCGGTCACGGCGTGCTC
>CAVCRL010000279.1:0-3207 GCA_963604455.1 Lachnospiraceae bacterium
AGGTCTCCGCCGCGTAATGCGTCATCGTGATCGCAGGCCTCTCGCCCATTCCCCAACCTTGGTCAGGAAATCCGAACGGTGGGGTCGGACCACTGACGGCATCCACATCCGGACGGCTGTTGTTGGCGTAGATCTTCTCCGGCGGGGTCCTGCCCTCGGACATAGTCTCGTTGTAGAACGCCCAGAACTGATGCCAGGTCACCTCGACCTCACCCATAAAGAACGGAGAGATCCGGATCTTTTTCTGAGGACCCTCATCCGCCGAGCGGAACGGCTCGTTGTCCGGACTGCCGATCGTGAATTCCCCACCTGGAACCGCAATCATTTTAATCGCAGCCGTTGTCCCGGGAACCGTCTCCGTGAAGTTGGCGAATGAAGTCACGACGGCGGCGCTGTCATATTTCTCGCCTCCGCCAGTGTCCATCACCTTGCCTTCCAGCCTCTTGTGCTCGTAGCCGGGCATATCGTGGCCTGTGTTCAGGTGGCAGCTTATGCACTGAAGATTCAGTTTCTTGGCATTCTCCTCATAGTAGAGATGGGCGGTGATCCCGTCATCGGATATTCCTGAAGGGAAAAGATTGACGTGGCATTTCTCGCAGGATTCGTTATAGACGATCTTCGTTCCGTGCTCAAGCGTTCTCTTTGAGTTCCAGTCAATTGCGTCCTTGTCCTTAGTCATTTTGGACCACAGATCCTTGGCTCCGATCCGGGCCTTGATCATATAATAGCGCAGGTAGCCGTTCTCTTTCGGAGGAAGATGGCAAGCGGCACAGTCTGTCACCACTCCGCTCTCGCTGTTGTAGTGCTCGGACTTCTTCCAGTCCGCGTCAGCCTGCTCGTGGTAGTGGCAGCTCATACAATACTCATTGGTGGAGGTGCGCGTCATCGCCCCTCCGACCGCCAGCATAGCGCATACACCAATCGCCAGCCCGCCAAGGCCAGCGAATATGATCACTTTCTTCCTGCCTCCCATAGTCGTGTTCTAAACCTGTTAAAAACAAATCTGGTAAATTTACACAAAACCTTTCAGACTGCAAATTTTTCTTAAAATGAGTTTTCTCCGGCAGAGGCCCTCTTCCCCGGACAAACCGATGATATTACATAGTTTCTCCGGCAGAAGGCCGTTTCGGTGGACATTTTTGTTGGGGCATACCGGTAGGAGCGGCAAGTTCTGTTATATCATTTTGCGGCTGAGGCAGAAGACGGGGAGAATGAAGATCACGGCGAGGATGGAGAAGAGCATTCCGGAGATGGTGCCTACGGCGAAGTCGAACCAGAAGACTTCCTCGGGGCCGTCGGTGAGGAACGGGAGGAGGCCGAGGATGGTGGAGACTATGGTGAGGGTGATCGGGTTGATCTTGCGGGAGTAGGCTTTGACGTAGAGGCGGATGTTGGCCGCTTCGGCTGGTCGGTGAGTTTGTTTAGTCACTGAGGAGGTCCCTTCGACTGGCTCAGGGACCAACGTGAAGCCTTCTGATGGCTGATGAGATTGGCGAGTCTCTGGAGCGGTCGCTTCGGCTGGTTGGTGAACCTGTCGAACCACAGGGGCCAACGTGCGATCGTTTGCCGGTTGGTGAGCTTGCCGAACCACAGGGATCGGATGGACACGCTCACTGAGAAGGGACTGGTAGGTGGTGATGAGGTAGATGCCGGCGTTGACTACTATGCCGCTTAGCATCACGAAGGCGGCGAAACCGCCCTGGTCGAAGGAGAAGTCCGAGAGACCAAAGGCGAGGAAGAGGCCTATGAAAGAGACCGGAACCATAAAGATCACGGCGAGCGGGTAACGGAACGACTCGAAGGTCATCGCAAGGATCACGTACATCACCGCAAGGATCAGGAAGATAAGCCAGGCGTACTGCTGCTTGGCCGTGTCGAACCAGCCCCAACCCGGAATCTCGGCCTTGAAACCTATCGGAAGCACCTCATCGTTCATATACTTCACCGCCTTCTGGGACAAGGAACGGCTCAATTCCCAGCTTCCGATGAAATCATAGCAGACAACCAGCTCGTATGACTGGTTGCTCTTCCGGATCGTCACCCCGGTGCGTTTCTTGTCGATGCCACCCACGCTTGAGAGCGTCATCTTTTTCTGCCCGACATCAATCGGAGAGTTAAGAACGTGCCAGAGGTCATAATTGTCCAGATCCGAAGAACGGAGAACGACATCGACAGCCTCACCGCCATATTCAGAAGTCCCGATATTACGTTCGTACAGCAGGGACTGCAAGGCATAGTAGTAGGCGTACGGATTGATGTCGGCGAGCGTCATCCGAGAGAAGTCATAGTCCAGCACAAACTCAATCGAAGGCCGGCCGTTCCAGCCTCCCGACCATATCTCCGCGCCCTGGACACGGCGGTTGGTGGAGAGATATGCCATCAGCTTCTCGGCATAGCGGCTGAGTTCCTGAAAGTTATATCCCTTCAAGGAGATGCGGTTGCTCTTGGAGGACGAGACGATGTTGTTGTTGAAATTGTTGTCGTCGATTCCGGACACCTTCCAGTTCGCCCCACCGAAATTGATCGCCATCCTCGTCACCTCAGACTTGAGCACGGCCGGGAAACCGGAATTCTCATACTCCGGCTTGAACTCAACCGAAATCTCGGCGTTGTCATAGGAATATACAGACGTGGTGAAGACGGAGATCTCGTCGAACTTCGCCAGATAGTTCTCCATCGCCTTCACGACATCGTTGAGCTGGTTCACAGTACACCCCTCAAGCATACCGGCGTTGATGGTCAGGCGCTTCTTCTCGGGCTCCCGATAGAAATTGGAGCGGTTCAACGACTTGTAGAACAAGCCGAAAGACGAGCTGGCGATCTTGTCGATGAGCTGGCGGTTTGAATCGTACGGCTTCCAGGTCACAATCTTGTCCAGGAACTTGTCGAACCTGTCAGCCTTGGCCTTGTCAAGGTCGGACAGGCGGGCCGGAAGAAGGCAAAGCGGAACACCGAACGCTGCGACGAACATAAGAATATACACCCAGCGATGCCGCACTCCCCAACCGATGTAGGAAGCGTAGAACCTGTTCCAACGCAGGATCCGGCGGAGCTTCCTTGGGGAACGACCGGACTTGCCGCCCGCCACCATTACAGGAATATATTCCATCAGCGACGGAATGAATATGTAGGATATGACCAGCGACAGTCCTAAGTTGATGACAATCACCCAGATGAAGTCCACGAGGTTGGCTTTTTCCTTTTCCG
>CAVCRL010000280.1:0-3191 GCA_963604455.1 Lachnospiraceae bacterium
GATTCGTGATGGCCGACGGATCAGCCGCCCTTGTGCTTGAGGAATATGAGCACGCGAAGGCTCGTGGAGCGAAGATTCTCGGAGAGATGGTCGGCTACGGCAACACCTGCGACGCCTACCACTCAACAGCCCCGAGGCCGGACGGGACAACCCAGGCGAAGTGCATCGAACTCGCCCTTGAGGAGGCCGGATTCGACAAGGAGAAGGACAACCTCTACATCAACGCCCACGGAACCGGAACAAGGCTGAATGACGCTGCCGAGACCCTTGCCTACAAGATCGCCCTCGGCGACTTCGCCTACAAGGCCCACATCAGTTCCATCAAGTCTATGACCGGACATATGTTCGGAGCGGCCGGTGCGGCTGAGGCGATCGCCACAATCCTCGCCCTGCGTGACGGAATATGCCCTCCTACGATCAATCTGGACACACCGGATCCTGAATGCGACCTTGACTACACCCCTAACAAGGCCGTCAAGACCGACCTTACAATCGGAATTTCCGACTCATTCGGTTTCGGCGGACACGACGCCTGCGTCGCCTTCAGAAAAGTCGAGGACTAACCCTAAAAGGTCCAGAATTATGAATATCGAGGAAATCAAACAGTTTATGCCGCACCGTGAGCCTATGCTTCTTATAGAAGAGGCTCACATCGATGAGAACGGTGTCGCGCACTCCCAATACAGAATCAAGGAAGACGAGTTCTTCACAAGAGGACATTTCCCTGGCAACCCGATAGTTCCGGGTGTGATCCAGTGCGAGATTATGGCTCAGAGCTGCGCCATTCTCGTAAAGGATGAGATTCCTGGGCACATCACCCTCTACGCCGGACTGGACAAGGTCCGTTTCAAGAATCCCGTAAAGCCGGGAGACCTGTGTGAGGTGACGGCCACATTGGACGAGAGAAGAGGCAACCTGTTCTTCTGCTCAGCCAAACTTGAGGTAGGCGGAAAGCTCTGCTGCAGAGGGACATTGAGTTTCGCCCTAGTACCTATAAAGTAGATGGAGTACAGACGTTTGGGAGATGACGAGTTCCGGGATCTGGAGTCGCGGATTCTTTACGAGGACAATCACATTCTTGTCTTCAACAAAAGAGCCGGCGAGATAGTCCAGGCCGACAAGACCGGTGACGAATGCCTTGCGGAGACCCTGAAAGCGTTCATAGCCCAGAGAGATGACAAGCCGGGCAAGGTGTATGTGGGAATCCCGCATCGCCTTGACCGGCCTGTCAGTGGTATAACAATCTTCGCCAAGACCTCGAAAGCCCTTTCAAGACTCTCCGAGATGTTCCGGTCCGGGAATATTCACAAGACCTACTGGGCGCTTTGCTGCAAAGCGCCGGAAGTCAGGTCGGCGGAGCTGGATGACTGGCTGGTCCGCAACGAGAAGATGAACAAGAGTTTCATCGCCAGAGGTGGCGAGAAGGTCAACGGAGCCAAGCTGGCGAAACTCATCTACACCCACATCGGGGACACGGAAAGATATTCATTGATTGAGGTTCAGCTGCTTACAGGGCGGCATCACCAGATCCGCTGCCAGCTTGCCGGCATCGGCTGTGTCATCAAAGGGGACTTGAAATATGGAGCCCCGCGCTCAAATCCCGACGGGGGGATATGCCTTCACTCACACGAGATCAAGTTCGTCCATCCTGTGCGGAAAGAAGAGATGGACATCATAGCCCCGCCTCCAGCGTCCTGGAAGATCGGGAATATTCATCTTTCCGCCTGCGGTCAATCCGATTCCGCGACATAGTTGTGGATCCATTCCGACGGTGTCTTTCCGGTGTTCACTTTGAACGCCATATTGAAAGACACCGATGAATGGAATCCTGACATTTCCGCGACCTCGTTCACCCTCAGTTTGGGATCCTCCTTCATAAGCGCCATCGCCCGCTGGATCCTGTAATAGTTCACGAACTGCCTGAAATTTCTGCCGGACAGGATGTTGATCGTCTTTGACAGATACAGTTTGTTGGTAAGCATCGAGTCCGCCATAATAGACATATCGAAATCCTGATCCAAGTACGGTTTTCTCTCCTCCATATACATTATGACACGCCTGTACAGGTTGTTCATCTTCGCGTCTTCCTCACTCTTGTCAATATAAGAGGTTCTGAGGTTGCCTTTAATGATGTCCTTTATCCGCTTCTCCGTCGCGACCTTTATCATATATGTTCTTCCTGTGGCCGCTCTCAGGAACAAAAGTGAGTAAAGCGCCATTGAGATTAGAAGCGACATCAGGGTAAGAGCCTCGCCCAGATAGCCTGAGGCCGAGACCGCGCACAAAAAGAGCAATAACGTACCGAAATACCCGATTGAATAGAGGAAGCGGGAATAGTCTTCCACACTGTGCCATACAGCCGCGTTCCTGAACATCGACCTGATTCCGGAGAATTTCCGATAGGCCACACAAAGAAAATGCAGCAGGAGAAGGAATATGATAGGTCCGACAGAGCACACGATCCTTTGTGATTTGAAACCCAGGGTGCCTGGAGGTTTGAAACTGAAGAACAACAGCGCAAAGATGCCCGTGACGGCAAGGAATGTGGAGGATTTCAAAGATGGCTCCGGCTTCTCGAACGAGCAGGGATAGATGACAAGTATCGCCATAGCGAAAGTAAAGTCCGCGGCAAGTTCCTGCATCTCAAGCGGTGGGGACAGCAGCAAGTCGGACACTATCAACAGCAATCCTCCGGCGCAAGACATAAGACGGATGGCATACCTTGCCGTTCGGTTGCCTCTGCTCATCCTCAAATCATAGATGAGGAAGAATGACAATTCCACGATCGCCAGAATCGCTACGAGGGTCGTTGTAAACATAGATGGTTAATATTAATGGGTTATGGTTCTGAACCAAGATATCAAGAAAAAGCCCCCGGAACGTGGTTGTTCCGGGGGTAAAAAATGAATTGGATATATTCTTTATCAAAATTTACTTTTTCTTTGCGACTTTTATGGAGTCGAAGCCTTGTCCATAGACACCGCTCACCGAGGATATCGACAGGAAGGCGTCCGGATCCACACGCTTGATCGATTTCAAAAGAAGGTTCAGATCAGTCTTTCTGGTGATGACCATAAGGACGGAGGCGGGCTGTTTGGTGTACCAGCCTTCCCCGTTCAGGACGGTCACTCCCCTATGGAAATCCCTGGCGATCATATCAGCGATCTCCTCGAAATGTCTTGAGAGGATGA
>CAVCRL010000281.1:0-3187 GCA_963604455.1 Lachnospiraceae bacterium
AGAACGGCAAGAAGGTGCAGAACCCGGACGGCTCCATCGAGATCGACCGTGGCCCTACCATACGCTCGTACGTCAACGACTTCATCGCCAAGAATCTGGACAACTACCTGAGAATCAACAAGGACATCGTTCCGATCATCGAGAACAAGATCAAGGAGTCACAGGCTGAGCGCGAGGAAATCGCCGGCATACAGAAGAAGACCCGTGAGCGGAACAAGAAGGCAAATGTCTATAACCGTAAGCTGCGCGACTGCCGCTTCCACTTCTGTGACAAACTGCCGAAGGGCAAGCAGGATCTCGCGGAACTGACGAGCATATTCATAACAGAGGGAGACTCCGCGAGCGGAACCATCACCAAGGTGAGGAAAGCTGAATATCAGGCCGTATTCAGCCTTCGTGGCAAGCCGATCAACTGCTACAAGGAAAGCCACAAGAAGGTGGCCGAGAACGAGGAGCTGAACCTGCTGATCTCCGCCCTCGGTGTCGAGGACGACCTTGACAACCTGCGCTACAACAACATCATCGTGGCGACCGATGCCGATGATGACGGAATGCACATCAGGATGCTTGTGCTGACCTTCTTTATGAAATATTACCCGGACCTTATCAGGCGCGGACACGTACATATTCTTCAGACCCCGCTTTTCAGGGTGGCAAACAAGAAGGAGAGGCGCTACTGCTACTCTCCGGAGGAGAAGGAGGCGGCCATCAAGGAGCTGAAGACCTCTGTGCAGATCACCAGGTTCAAGGGTCTGGGAGAGATTTCTTCGGACGAGTTCGTGGACTTCATCGGCGAGAATATGAGGCTGGACCTCGTGAAGCTCTCCGATGAGGAATCCATCGCGGACATTATGGAGTTCTATATGGGCGACAACACGATCGACCGCCAGAACTTCATCCGCGCGAACCTGCGCTCCGAAGAGGAACTTGAAGACGTAAACATCTAATATTCATTGATTATGTCACGTTGGGCTAAATTTTGCGGATGGCTGCTGAAAAAGATGGGCTGGACCACGGTCGGTGGCCCAGCGCCTGAAAGCAAATGCATCATTCTCGGCGTGCCGCACACTTCCGTGTGGGACTTTGTGGTCTCATACCTTTTCTACACGCAGTTTGACCGGACGGCGCACGTTATGATCAAGAAGGAGTTTTTCTTCTGGCCGGTCGGGGTGTTCCTCCGCAATGTCGGCTGCATCCCTGTGGACAGGGGCAGCGCCGCCGCGATGGTCAAGAGCCTCATCGAGGAGATGGAGAAAGTGGATCAGTTCCACCTCGCCATTGCCCCCGAAGGCACCAGAAAGGCAGTGAAGAAATGGAAGACCGGCTACCACCTCATCGCCAGGGAGGTCGGATGCCCAGTCTATATGGGTTTCTTCGACTGGAAGACCAAGCGCGTCGGCATCGGCGAGAAGGTTGAGCTGACCGGCGACGCGCGCGCGGACACCGCCAGAATCCAGGCGATCTACGAAACAAAGCACTTCGAGGGCAAGCACCCGGAAGGCTACATCACTCATTAATAATAATTTATTATGCCAATATTCAGCCAAAGCAGGGAGAACTATGTCACTACCCTGGCCAAGCTTTTTGAATATGCCACCGACAACTACGCCAAGCGGCCGCTCTCACGGTTCGTGGAAGGCGGGCAGGAATATACCTACGAAAGTTTCAAGCACACTTGCCTTGAGCTTTCCCACAGGTTCAACCGCTTCGGAATCAGCGCGAGGGACAAGGTGGCGATCCTTTCAGGGAATATGCCGAACTGGACCGTCGCAATGTTCTCCTGCGTGCCGTTCGGCCGTGTGACAGTGCCTATTCTTCCGGACTCATCGGAGAGCGAGGTCACGAACATCCTCAACCACTCGGAATGCAAGGCGATCTTCGTGTCGAAGAAACTGCTCGGGAAACTAAGCCAGGAGGTCATCGACAAACTGACCCTTGTGATCGACATTGAAACATTCGAGTTCATCAAGAAGGATGACAAGGCTTTCACCTGTGAGGGTCACGGAGTCGATCCACAGGCCGATGACCTCGCCTCAATCATCTACACGTCAGGAACTTCCGGCAAGGCGAAAGGTGTGATGCTCAGCCACCGCAACTTCTGCCAGAACATCATCGCCGCCTACCACGCCCAGAAGGCCGGGAAGCGGGACCGTTGGCTGTCCATCCTCCCGATGTCGCACACATACGAGATGGCGTTCAGTGTACTCTACCCGCTGTACGTCGGAGGCTGCGTCTATTATATTCAGAAACCGCCGACTCCGAGCATCCTGATGCAGGCGATGAAGAAGGTGCGGCCGACCATTATGTGCTCGGTGCCGCTGATCATCGAGAAGGTTTACAAGAGCAGCGTCGTGCCGACAATCGAGAAGAGCCGCGTGCTGTCCTGGATGAAGGCACACACACCTCGGATTCTGTACTGGATGATCGGCAAGATGCTCTACAAGAAGTTCGGCGGCAAGCTGAAATTCTTCGGTATCGGAGGGTCGAAGCTGGATTCCACCGTGGAGGATTTCCTCAACAAGGCAGGGTTCCCTTACGCGATCGGCTACGGCCTGACCGAGACGGCTCCGCTGATCACCAACGCCTGCGTGGGCAAGACAGTGGTCGGCTCGATCGGTGTGCCGGCCTACAATGTGGAGGTCAAACTCCAGAACGTGAACCCGGAGACCGGCGAGGGCGAGATTGTGGCCAAGGGAGACAACGTGATGCTGGGCTACTACCGCGACCCTGAAAGGACCCGCTCGGTACTCACCGACGACGGCTGGTTCCGCACCAACGACCTTGCGTGCCAGGATTCCAAGGGACGCTACTACATCAAGGGAAGGCTCGGGAATATGATCGTGGGGCCTTCGGGAGAGAACATCTACCCAGAGGAGATCGAGCAGGTGATCAACACCTTCAGCGGTGTGAATGAGTCTCTTGTGGTAGAGAGGAACGGCAAACTGGTTGCACTCGTCAAGTTCGACGACAATGTACTCGACTGGAATCAGGAGCGCGAGGACAAATTCTTCGAGAACCTCCAGGCGACAAAGCAGGCGGTTCTTGAATATGTCAACAAGCACGTCAGCAAGCAGTCCAAGATCGGCGAGGTCGAGGCGATGAAGGACAACTTCGAGAAGACGGCCACGCAGAAGATACGCCGGTTCAAGTATAAGGAAAAGACCTCGGACGAGGCTTCGCAGCAAGA
>CAVCRL010000282.1:0-3168 GCA_963604455.1 Lachnospiraceae bacterium
ATCTTGGCGAAATCGGTGTCAAGGCCGACGCAGAGCATCGAACCTTTTTTCTTTATTTGGGAATATAAATCTGTTGTTGTCATATTTGTTTTCTATTCATAATATTCATAAAACTTGGCGATGGACTCCATCCCGGCGAAGAACTGCCGGAGCAGATAACTCTCGTTCGGAGAATGGATTGTATCCCTTTCAAGGCCGAATCCCATCAGCAGCGGATCCACTCCAAGGATCTTCTGCATATCCGCAAGCACGGCGATGCTGCCGCCGCCACGGCTCGGAACCGGCTTGACGCCATAAACCTCCTCCATAGCCTTTGAAGCGGCCTGGAACGCCGGAGACGAAATCGGAATGAGGAATCCCTCCCCACCCTCGCAAGGCTTGACCTCTATGCGGCAATATTTCGGAGCGATCTTCTCCAGATGTTTCTTGAATATCCTCGTGATCTTCGCGCTCTCCTGATTCGGAACGAGACGCATCGAGATCTTGGCGTGAGCCACCGACGGAAGAACCGTCTTAGCACCCTCTCCGATGTACCCGCCCCAGATTCCGCACACATCCAGACAAGGTCTGATGCCGATCCTCTCAAGCGGAGTGTAACCTTTCTCTCCACGCAAAGCCTTGACACCCACCGACTCCTCAAACTCTTTGAGATCGAACGGAGCCCTCGCAAGCTGTGCCCTGTCCTTTCTGGAAAGTTCCACGACATCGTCATAGAATCCCGGAATCGTGACACGTCCGTCCTTATCGATCAGCCCTGAGATCAGATCGCAAAGCGTCTGGATAGGATTGGCGACCGTACCGCCGTAGTGTCCGGAATGCAGATCCTTGTCCGGTCCTGTCAGCGTCACCTCCAGATAGGCCATCCCCCTCATTCCGCAATTGATCGAAGGCACCTTGTCGGAGATCATCGTCGTGTCCGAAACGAGAATCACATCGGCTCCCAACCACTTTTTGTGTTCCTTGACCCAGGCCGGAAGGGACGGACTGCCGATCTCCTCCTCGCCCTCAAAGATGAACTTCACGTTATGGCGAAGCTTGCCGCTGCGAAGGAGATATTCAAAAGCCTTGATGTGCATAAAGAGCTGGCCTTTGTCATCATTGGCTCCACGGGCATAGATGGCCTCCTGGCCAGTAGGATCCTGCTTGATCACAGGCTCGAACGGGTCCGTGTGCCACTTCTCAAGCGGCTCCGGCGGCTGCACGTCATAGTGGCCATAGACCATCACCGTCTTCCACTCCGGGTTGATGATCTTCTTGCCGAAGACCACCGGATTACCCTTGCTCGGATAGACCCCGGCCTCGTCAGCCCCCGCCTCCAGAAGCAGCTCCTTCAGCCTCTCGGCGCAACGTTCCATATCCTTCTTGTGGTCCTGCTTCGCGCTGATGGACGGAATCCGCAGGAGAGAGAACAGCTCATCAAAGAACCGTTCCCTGTTTTCTTGAATATATTCCTTCATTCCTTTGCGTTTTTTGCGTTTCACAAAAATAGCCAAAAGCAAGCGTAATTTCAAGCGTGGAGCTTAACTCGTTAATATTCAAGAAAAGAATATACCCTCCTCACTACCGTAACGGGCAGGAGGAGGGCACTTCATCTAATTAACCAACAAGTTGTTAGCCTACGCGGAATTATTTGCGGAAAGCCTGACGCCTCGCTGACTTATGAATATTCAAGGCTTTGCCGGAAGCGGCCGCCGCTCTGGTTGACACAGAGGTAGTATTGGCAGTGCCGTCATAGATGTAAGGCTTACCTGTGTAAGATCCCTTTACGGAAATCTTATAGTCATCATCAGTGATGTCGAAATCAATCGTATAGGTATCACCTGTCTTCTTGACGCTGACTGTTCCTTTCTGGGCTGCACACAGTGGCTGGAAATCACCACCTTGGGTGTCAGTCGCAAGATACCAAGTGCCATATATACTACCATCCTCGGCAGGCAAACCGGGAACTACAGTAAACGGAGTCAAAGAGGCAGCCGCGGTGATATCCTTAGGATTAAGGACATTGAACGTACCGGCAGGAAGAACTTTGCCGTCTGAAGGAGCGGTGTTCAATTCAAGCATCAGTATCTTGCCCGGGCCGACCAGATTCTGCTTTGTGAAATCCACTCTGCTGTCAGCGAGATAAATGAGCCAGTTGTTGGACACTCCGCCTGTCTTGTAGATGTCTCCGTCAAACTCAAAGTAGCCCTGTGTGAGTTCATTACCAAGATCGACCTCGGTGTAGTCCTGTGCCGGCGGATCTCCGGCATCCTTGACATCCTTGAGGGTTACAGCTCCGGTGTAACGGAATTTGTACTCCTTGCCGCCGGCCGTGACGACCGCGTTGATCGTGTACTCGGAACCATTCAACGCGATGTCAACAGTGCCTTGTTCGGCCATAATGTACTGCGGCTCGGCGTCACCTTCCTGATAAGAGTAGATGAATGATCCGAAGATGCCCCAAGAGCCCGCATCCGTACCAGGCAGCCAAGTGTAGCTCTGGTCCTGATCATCAGAGAGGAGCGGAATGTAGTGTTCCGCAGGCAAGGTTGTCGCACCGGTCTTAGGAAGGTTGAGATCCAGCCACAGGGCGGTACCCTTTCCAGCCAGCGACACACCGCCTTCCTTCACGTTTCCGGAAAGCAGGAACAGGAAATCATTATCATACCCGTTATCGTACTGATCGCCACAATAATAGCCACCGGCGGTAGTCGCCACGATTCCGTTGAACTCTTCCTCAACGACCACCTTGCACGCGGCGGCGAAACCTCCGTCCACACTTGTGGCGGTGATCAAGGCCTCTCCCACAGCGACTCCTGTCACAACGCCGTCAGCGACAGACGCGATCTCAGGCTTGGAGGACACCCATTCGATTTCCTTGTTCGTCGCGTCGGAAGGAGTGAACTCCACGGTGATCTCCTGCGTCTTGCCGACTATCACCTTGACCTGGGTAGGAGAGACGGAAATGTCCTCAACGTGCTTTACCACAGTCACCTTGCAGGTTGCCTTGAGGCTTCCGTCGGCGGTGGTGGCGGTGATCACAGCCTCACCCGGAGCGACAGCGGTCACAACATCATTCTGAACGGCAGCGACCGAAGGATCACTTGACTCCAATGAATATGTAGGATCAGTGGCGTCGGAAGGCTCGACCGTGACAGTGAGCTTTTGAGTCTCACCTATTCCCAAAGT
>CAVCRL010000283.1:0-3156 GCA_963604455.1 Lachnospiraceae bacterium
TTGAGCCGGAAATGCTCGAACATCCCCTGCTCCTCATCCTCGACGCTCTCCTCCTGGTCGTTGTAAAGTCTCTCCTCGTCCACGTTAATTCTCCAATGAAAGATAAAGGGTCACGTCCGAACCCATAAGAATAGGATTACCGGATGATTCCGGAGTCTGTCTGGTAACTGAAGCGTTCAGGGAATCAGTGTAGTTCCTAACACTCTTGTCGAACACGATACGACCGATGTTCAAGGAATTGTCGTGAACCGCGTCCACAGCCCTGAGGTACTTGAGCCCCTTGACGTTAGGAATATATGTCAGGTTATCCTCGGAGTTGAGCCCGACCTCCAGATTGATCTCGGATCCCGTCTCGATCTGTCTGCCCGGTTTTATCTCACGGTTCCGGTAGATCTGCCTCAGCACATTGTTGGTTGCTATGTCGTTGACATAAATCAACTTGCCCAACGCGAGACCACGTGAGTTGAGCTCAGCCTTGGCCTGACGCATCGAGTAGCCGACAAGATTCGGCATACTGACTTTCTTGGCGTTCTTCGCGTTGATTGTGAGGAGTATCCTTCTGCCTTGCTTTACACGTGAGCCCGGTTTCGGGTTCTGGCTGTAAACGGCTCCCTTCTCCATCTTTCTGACGAAGATGGAGTCGATGACTTCCACCCTGAGCTTGGACTGCGCGGCCTCGTGTTTCGCCTCGTTGACAGTGAGGCTTGTGAAATCAGGTACCTCTATTGTCTTTCCGTGGTTGGTCAAAACCTTGAGCATCAGAGAGCTCACCACTATCAGAACCGTAAAGAACAAGAACGCAAGGATGATGTTCTTTACTATCCAATTGCTGAAGAATCCTTTTTTATTCTCTTTATCTTCCATATTCATAAATTATTTCCCGCCGGTGAACAACAGGTCGAACGCTCCCTCTCCTATCAGGGCCAGGCCTATTATTATGATGATTATTCCCGCTATCCTGTTCAGCCACATTATTTTCTTCATATCGAACGCCTTTCTCCAGTTGCTGAAGAACCACGAAAAGAAAAACCAGTAGGCTATCGAACCTCCTGCCACAGCCAAAATTATAGGGTATATCCTGAAACTTCTGTCCGCAACGTCCACCTGAAAAAAGGCGAACAGTGCGAACATCACCAGAATGGCACCAGGGTTGGAGATGGTTGTGGCGACCGCCTGCAGGAAATCCTTCGGGGAAGCCCCGCGGGTCTTGACATCTCCAGGCTCCATCTTCCTGAACGGGTCCTTGAAGGCCATTGAATATCCCAGATAGGCAATCACAGGACCGCCGATCAGGAATATGATCGATTCGTAGGTGTTGATGAAATTCTGGGCGAAGGCCCAGGCGAAAATAGAGATGATCGCATACGCTGTGTCCACCAGAGACGCTCCGAGTCCTGTCGTGAACCCGGCCTTATGTCCGTAGCAGATGGATTTCTGAAGCACAAGAATCGCCACCGGCCCGAGCGGAGCCGAAGCACAGATGCCGATTATGAACGCTTTCAGAATCTCCAACAGCATAGGCAGTCATTATTTGGCCCTCATAAAGACCTGCACAGGACATCCGTGCAGATCGAAATGCTCCCTGAGCTTGTTCTCAAGGAATCTCTTGTACGGCTCCTTGACGTACTGAGGCAGGTTGCAGAAGAACGCGAACGCCGGGAACTTGGTCGGCAGCTGGGTCACGTACTTGATCTTCACATACTTGCCCTTCCAGGCTGGCGGCGGGTAATTCTCGATCTCCGGCAGCATAGCCTCGTTCAGCCTTGCCGTCGAAAGCTTGCGGGAATAGTTCTCGTAAACGTGCTCCGCGGAGTCCAGCACATCCATAATCCTCTGTTTCTTTGTGACAGAGGTGAATATGATCGGCACGTCATCGAACGGAGCGATGCGGCGGCGCAGCGAGGCTTCATATTCCTTCATCGTGTTGCTGTCCTTCAGGAAGAGGTCCCATTTGTTGACCACCAGCACGCAGGCCTTGCGGTTGCGGACAATGAGGTTGAATATGCTCATATCCTGCGCCTCCATTCCGGTGTTTGCGTCGATCATCAGGATGCAGACATCGGAATGCTCGATCGCCCTTATGGAACGCATCACGGAGTAGAACTCCAAATCCTCGTTGACCTTGGCTTTCTTGCGCATTCCGGCGGTGTCCACGAGCATAAACTCGTGACCGAACTTGTTGTAGAGGGTTGAGATCGAGTCTCTTGTGGTTCCGGCCACCGGGGTCACGATGTTTCTCTCTTCGCCAAGAAGAGCGTTCGTCAGCGAGGACTTTCCTACATTCGGCTTCCCGACAATCGCGATGTGAGGAAGGTCCGGACGGTCGTTGTCCTGCTGCGGTGTCTCTTCCGGGAGAACCTTGAGAACCTCGTCGAGAAGGTCGCCGGTTCCGCTTCCGTTTGCCGCTGAAGTGGTCCAGATCTCTCCCAGTCCCAATGAATAGAACTGGTAGGCGTCGAACATCTTCTCGCCGGAATCCACCTTGTTGACACACAGCACGACCGGCTTTTTGCTCCGGCGGAGAATGTCCGCGATCTCGGCGTCGTAGTCAGTGATGCCGGCGGCGGCCTCTACCATAAATATGATCGCGTCAGCCTCCTCTATGGCGATCACGACCTGCTTTCGGATGGCCTCCTCGAACACATCGTCCGAATTGGTCGTCCAGCCTCCCGTGTCAACCACGGAGAACTCCTTGCCGCACCATTCACATTTGCCGTAGTGGCGGTCTCTTGTCACGCCGGCGGTCTCGTCAACGATGGCCTGACGCATTCCGACAAGTCTGTTGAAAAGTGTGGACTTGCCGACATTCGGGCGTCCCACAATGGCTACTAAACTCATAACTCAATCTCTCGCAGGCAGGCAATTGCCTGTGTTAAAACATTATCACACATTCGATGACCATTGCCGGTCGTGTCATTCACCTTGTTTCGGCTTCTTGTTCCCGAACTCATATTCATAGAAACCGCATCCGGTGCAGGCGTCGCTGTAGGAACCGGTGCAGGAAGCATTCCTCCTGGGCTTCTTTTTGGAGAAGATCTCCTCGTCCTGCTCCCTCATACACTTGATTCCCATCTTCCGCATATTCTCGTTGCGGCTTATCTCCGTCTCCGGGAACTTCCCGTTCTTCCGGAATATGATGTTGAAGCACATTCCGAT
>CAVCRL010000284.1:0-3113 GCA_963604455.1 Lachnospiraceae bacterium
TATCCTACACCTCTCTGGAAGAAGTAATGTCTTTTCTCAGACCACGCAAGGTCGAAAAGAACTACGACCTTTTCTCCGGCTGCGCCTGGTACACCCCTGGCGTGGCCGGTGTTTTCGCTGTCCTTGGCTGGTTCCTGGCCGGGATGATACTCGGCAGCCTGATCAACATCGGACTGATGATATTCCTGCCGGGATTTCCGCTGTACTACAGTATGCTGATCGTCTATCCGGTGCAGTTCATTCCTGTGCTGATGTACGTAAGGCTGAAGAGTATGCGGAACTCGACATTCGACAGAGGCTATGCTCTGGACAGTAATCATTTCGGTTCCCGTGGCGGAGCTCTTACGGCCATCCTGATGGCATTCGGGACGATCGCTCTGGCGTTGATGCTTGAGCCGTTGATGGCCTTGATGCCGGATATGGACGAGACTCTTCTCAAGACTATGGAGCAGCTGCTCGATGGACCTCTATGGGTGAGTCTTCTGAGTATGTGCGTTTTCGCTCCTGTGCTTGAGGAATGGATGTGCAGAGGCATTGTGCTGAGAGGCCTTCTTAACTATTCCCGAAAGGGCGAGCCGGGCGAGGATGGCAGCAGAAGGGGAATGAGCCCGGCTCTGGCGATAGCGATTTCGGCGATCTTCTTCGCCACGATCCACGGCAACCTCTGGCAGGGCATCTCCGCGTTCATCCTCGGCAGTTTCTTCGGCTATGTCTATTACAAGACCGGCTCGCTGAAGCTAACGATGCTGATGCATTGCGTAAACAACACTGTCTCGGTACTGTCATCTAAACTTCCGGCATTCAAGGATTTGGGGGTCGACGCGAGTCTTATGGACATAATCCCGACCGGGATCTATGTGATCATATTCATAGTCAGCGCCGCTGTTTTGTTCCTGGCTGTCAGATATTTGTCAAAGATCAGCCTGAAATCAACGCAGGGTAACTGTGATGTGATCTCAGGTGCCGATGACATCGACAATGGAGAAAATCTTTGACGATCCGGACACTGGTAGCGTTACAATCCGGAAAAATGTACGCTCCCGCAGGGTGACACTTCGCGTGAATCCCCGCAGGGGCGTTACCGTTACTATTCCTTACTTCGTTCCGTACAAGGCCGGACTGGAGTTCTTTCTGGCTAAAAAAGACTGGGTCCTGAAGGTACAGGAGCGGCAGCGTGAGCGGGTCGGATCCGAGCATATTCCAACTCCGGAAGAGATCGAGGCGTTGCGGAAAACGGCGAAAGAGGTTCTCCCGGCTCGTCTTCAGGAACTTGCGGCAAGATATTCATTTGAATATAATTCCGTCCGCATCAAGCACAACTCCTCGAACTGGGGAAGCTGCTCGCGCAAAGGCAACATCAACCTGAACCTGAACCTCGTGCGCCTCCCGGACGAGCTGAGGGACTACGTCATACTCCACGAGCTCTGCCACCTCCGCCACCCCAACCACGGCCCTCAGTTCCACGCCCTCCTCGAATCCCTCTGTCCCGACCACCTCGCCAAGCAACGGGCGTTGCGTGGCTACCGGCTGTACTGACAATTATCCTCCCTAAGAGGGACCGCCCATCGGATTTTCATTGCCAATAAAAATAATCGGCAACATTTTTATGCTGCGAATATAAATATTATATTTGCAGTGCTGATTAGAATGAGTTATGGACAAGGAGATTCTTAAGACAATCATCAAAGAAGGTCAGGAAGATATTCTTTCTGTCGATCTGTACAAGAGGCCTTTTGAGTTTGAGGAAAACGGACGTTATGTGATGGTCGGCGTGCGTCACGCCGGGAAATCATATATGCTGTACCAAAGGGCAAGGCAGTTGCTGTCTGAAGGACATAGTATAAATGAGATGCTTTATCTCAATTTTGATGACGAGAGGCTTTTCGGCACTGTCAAGGCGGAAAACTTGGATGAGATTCTTCAAGCGTATTCCGCGATGTACACTTCCAAGCCGATATTGTTCCTTGATGAGATTCAGAACATTGATGGATGGGAGCATTTTGCCAGAAGACTTGCCAATCAGAAGTATCAGGTCTATGTTACAGGCAGCAATGCCAAAATGCTCAGCCGGGACATCGAGACTGTGCTGGGCAATCGTTATCTTGATGTTGACATATATCCATATTCATTCGAGGAGTATTTGGGAGCGAAAGGAATCACTTTGGAAGTGAATTGGATGTACGGGCGGCAGAAGAACGATGTGGTTTATGCTTTCAATGAATATTTCCGTTGGGGTGGTTTCCCCGAATTAGTGATGTATCAGAACAAGCGCCGATGGCTCAATCGACTGTACGAGAAGATTCTTCTTGGTGACATCGTACAAAGAAACCACATTCAAAACGAAACGTCGGTCCGACTTACAATCAAACGCCTTGCTGAATCAGTCAAGCAGCCGATTTCGTATAACAGGATCGCTCATCTGATACAATCTGTCGGTTTGCGAACGACACCGGCTTCTGTTATGGATTATGCAAAGTTCGCAAAAGATGCCTGCCTGATTTTCAGCGTGGATAATTACGCATCTAAATTTGCGGAGAAAGAAACGGTGAAGAAGCATTACTTTGTTGATAATGGCTTGTTGAATATATTCATAAATGATCCGGAAACATCACTGCTGGAGAATCTTTGCGCCATACATCTATATAGACGTTATGAGGATGGCATTTATTTTTGGAATAAAAATGTCGAGGTGGATTTTTACATTCCGGGCATCAATACCGGCGTACAAGTCTGCTATTCCACAACAAAGGATCTGAATACCTTTGAGCGGGAGGTGTCTGCATTGGAGAGTCTAGACAGGATTCACCCTCTGGAAAAGATGATGGTCATCACATTTGACGAGGAAAGGGCCATCACTCTGCGCTCAGGTAAGACCGTAGAGTTGATCCCGGCTTGGAAATGGCTTCTGACGGACGGTTCCGCAATCTTAGGATAGATCAGGCCGTGGAATGACCAGGCGGCGGAGACGAATGAATATTTATGAATATTCAGAAAATATTTTGATTATCTGAAAATTATGCCTATCTTTGCACGCTTTTCCGCAGGGTGCGGGAAAGAGGACGTTATTAATCATCAACAAAATTTTTTGCGAAAATGGCAGAGTATTTACAAGC
>CAVCRL010000285.1:0-3105 GCA_963604455.1 Lachnospiraceae bacterium
CGAAGAGGTGGAAGAGAAACTGGCCGACGCCTCGTCCCTCGCCAAGGCCATAGCGATTTCGTTCTGATTCTTACGGGAAGACATCGAACTCTCCTCATCGTTATTTTCTCCGGGGACATCGTTTCTGGAATATATGTGTTGACGTGTTTGTACGAAAAAGATTCGCTACATTTGCACTGAATTTAATCGTCGATGACTATGGAACATAACGACATATCCAAACAGCAGACTGAGACTGAGGGGCAGTTCATCAACGGCATCAAGGAACTGCTTGAAGCCGCCAGAAGCAACGTTGTCAAACAGGTGAACACAACTATGCTGATGACTTACTTTGAGATTGGGCGCAGGATAGTCGAGCAAGAGCAAAGAGGATCAAGTCAAGCTGATTACGGACAATATTTGCTTGTTCGTTTGTCTGAATCTCTTTCAGGACGCTTTGGAAAAGGCTTCTCAAAACGGAATCTTGAGTTGATGCGTCAGTTTTATTTGACATACAAGATTGCGAAATCGACGATTTCGCAATCTTTGAGCTGGACCCATTACATAAGACTGATGCGAATTTCGGATCCAAAAGAACGGGCTTTTTATGAAATCTAGGCCGCAAACAACAATTGGAAAGAACTGAACCCTCCCTCTCTGCGTAAAAAGAATATATCCGCACACGTGAAGAGACGAAATGGCCAGCAGACGAAGATTTGCCGCAAGGAATAGGGACGAACAGCACTGATAAAATGAAAAAGACAATCAACACACAGACGTATCATTCTCCGTGCGGCGATCTGCTGCTCGGGTCGTTCGAGGGCAAGCTCTGCCTTTGCGACTGGATGGCGGAAGAGCATAGGTTGCTGGCGGACAGACGATTGGAACGGAGTCTGAATGCGGAGATGAAAGACATCCCTTCGGAGATCACCGCCAAGGCTGCCCAAGAACTTGATGAATATTTTGCCGGAGAACGCAAGATATTCGATCTGCCTCTTCTGTTTGTCGGAACAGAGTTCCAGGAGAAAGTCTGGAACACCCTGTTGGAAGTCCCTTACGGGGAGACCCGAAGCTATGGCTGGATGGCCAAACGGATCGGTAACCACAAGGCAGTAAGGGCGGTAGGCACAGCCAACGGCTCGAATTCCATCTCGATCTTCGCACCCTGCCACCGAATCATAGGCAGCAACGGAAGCCTTACCGGCTACGGCGGAGGCCTTCCTGCAAAGAGGTTTCTCCTCGAACTTGAAGGCGTAAAACTTTAATTATAGCGTCCTGATCCAGGAGATCATCTCGGAAAGGACTTCCGGGGAGATGGTCTCTTCGATTTCCTTATATTCAGAGAACTCGCCGGTGACGCAGTGCTGGAAAAGGTGGTTCAGACCTTCCTCGGCGTGGATGACGTTCTTGCCGCCAGAAGGGAGACCGGTCTTCAACGCTTCTATATTCCTGTCGCATTGGACTTGCGTGTCTTTTGTTCCGTTGAGAGCCATCACCGGGCAGGTTATCGATGAGAGTCTCTGCGACAGATCCAAGGCGATGAAATATTTCATATAAGGAGTTGAGAACTGTTGTGACGCAGCTAAATAGTTCTGTCTCAAAGCGTCAGAAAGGGCATAAGCGTCAGGAGAAGGGAGCGGAGATCCCTTCTTGATGGCCTCAAACGTGTCCGACAACAGTCCGCAATATGCTTCCACTTCCGATTCAGACAGACCTGCGGACTTTAACGCCTGTCTGTTCTGCTCCAACAACGTCTCGGCTCCGGAAACTATCATTCCGGCAAGACTGATGGCGAAATCCACCTGTTTATCAGCCGCAAGCATCAAGGCGATGCTGCCGCCCTCGCTGTGGCCAATAACCCCAACCTTGTCAAACCGTTTCCTCAAAAGCCGAACTCCGGCCAGGGCATCGTTCTTCAAATCCTCTGTCGTGCAAAGCACAACATCTCCCGTTGATTCCCCGAATCCCCGGTCATCGTACCTGAGCGTGGCTATTCCAGCCTTCGCGAAAGCGTCCGCGATGACAGCGAACGGCTTGTGGCTGAACATCTCCTCATCCCGGTTCTGGAGACCACTTCCGGTGACCATAATCAGCACAGGAGTATTCCGGTCACAGTTCTCAGGAAACGTCAACGTTCCTTTCAACACTGCGTCCCCATTTGTGAACGACACCTCCTCGGTAGCGTATGGAAAAGGCCCGACCGGAGTCTGCGGCCGCCTGATGATCGGCGCGCCGGGTGTAAGCGTCATCGGGAACGACATCCCGTGCTGGGTGAAAGTCCCTGCGATGACCTTCCCGGCCCACAACCCTTTGAACGAGGCGTTGATCGCCGGCACATTCAGCGTGATGCCACCCACAGCGTCCCTCGACACCTCAACCGGAATCTCCGTTGCACCTTGATCCGGCACATCAAGCGTGGCTGACTCTTCCCCGATGTTGAATATGAGCGCCAACTCCACGCCCGACACCTTCAACTTACCCGTCCACGCCCCGGTCTGCGCCCTAAGCGTCACCGCCGCGACAGACATCAACGCCAAAATCATCAAAATCTTTCTCATATAATGATAATTGCAAATCGTAAAGATAGAAAGTAAAAGTACACCTATTTTCCCTGTCCGTAAAATCATCCCCAAACACTGCCTACTCCGTAAACAAAGGGCCTATCTATAAACTTGATTTTATGCCAATATAAGCAAATAAAGCAAAGTTCACAACTTTGTGGACCACAAGGTTGTGAACTTTAAGGAAATATTTATCTAATCAAATAGAAATCAAGGCAATGCCTATTTCAACGCATCAAGCCGGACCTGAGTTGAAGCCTTTTCAGTCAAGGCAAAAGAAATCTTAGTAATAGCTTAATATTAAACTATTATTACTATATTTGCACAGCAATAGTTCAAATTTAAACCCTTATGGATAATATTTACAGTTTATCAGACACGCAGGTGCAAAAGCGGATCGGAGAAAAACTCAAGTCCGTCAGGTTAAGGCAGAACATAACGCAGAAAAGCCTTGCCGAGGAGGCGGACATCTCGCTATCCTCGGTAAAGAAGATAGAGAACGGCGAGATCGGCTCATTTGAGTCACTGCTACGCGTTATGAGGGTTTTGGGCGAACTTGACACAA
>CAVCRL010000286.1:0-3103 GCA_963604455.1 Lachnospiraceae bacterium
CCGAACTTGCTCTTGCCGTACTTCCTTTTCTGGTGATGGACCGGCTTCTCGGTGATTTTTCCGAAGCCGGCGTTCTTCGCGAGATAAGGAATATACCTGTGCATCTCGCCGTACACCTCTATGTTCTTGACGACCTCGTTCTTATAGGCCTTGAGGCCGCAGTTCATGTCGTGGAGCTTGATGCCGGTGATCCAGCGGGCGGTGGCGTTGTACAGCTTGGAAGGCAGGTTCTTGGTCAGTTTGTTGTCCTGGCGGTGCTGTTTCCAGCCTGAGACCACATCATAACCCTCCTCGGTGACCATTCTGTACATCTCCGGGATCTCTTCCGGGGAGTCCTGCAAGTCCGCGTCCATCGTGACGACCACACGTCCCTCGGCTTTGGCGAAACCTTCGTAAAGGGCGGCGGACTTGCCGTAGTTGCGGCGGAAGGATATTCCTTTGATCCGCTCGTCGCCTTTGGCGAGCTCCTGGATCTTCGCCCACGAGCCGTCTGTGCTTCCGTCGTCGATGAAGAGGACTTCATATTCATAGCCATTGGCGTTCATCACGCTTCTGATCCACGCCAGAAGCTCCGGAAGAGACTCCTCCTCGTTCAGGAGAGGAACTATTATCGAAAGGTCTTTTGAATATTCCATAATGCTATTGAAGATTGTTGTTCTGGTCGTCTGAACCGCGCTCGCCGAACGGGTTGACCGGGAAAAGCCTTCTGGCGAAGGTGGTCGAAAGGATCCAGCCCCAGAGGTAGCAGTAGATCAGCGAGGAGAAGAAGGTTATCACCGGAAGTTTGGAGATCATTTTCTCCATCGCGGCCATCGTGTTTGAATCCATCATATTCTGGTAGGTGTTCTGCACAGCCTGGATTGTCTGGGTCATCATTTCAGGGTTGATGACGAGAATCTGAAGGATGGAGAATCCGGCCACGATAATCGATGAGAACAGGGCGACTTTAAGGCCGTACCGCTGAATCCTTGCGTAGTCGGTCTGGACGGTGTTGAAGAACCTCAGCATCAGTACTCTGAACAGATAGATGCAGGCTACGATCTTGACTATCTTGAACACGCCGGCCAAGAGGTTGCCTATGACGCTGTCATTTCCGAGCAAGGTTGGCAGCATCGGCAGGTAGTCGAGAATTATTGTGGCGGCTCCCATAACAAGCCCGGCCAAGGCGGCGTTGTTCCAGGAAACGCTGGACGAAAACTCTTTCTTCATCGTTCTATCTCTTTAATATTTATGCAAAAATAGCAAAATATTTCGTATCTTTGCCCCTTGGCTAATAATATGGCTGGCCAAGTTCAAGTACTTGGTCTGTAAATACTGGTCAGACCAATTTATTTTAGTTTTGTTTATGATTAACATCACATTTCCTGACGGTAGTGTCAGGGCCTTCGAGAAAGGCGTAACAGGTTATGAGATAGCCAAGAGCATCAGCCCGAGGCTTGCGGAGGAAGTTTTGGCGGTGGCCGTGAAGCCTGCGGCCGACACGACTGTCGGCAAGGGAGTCACCTACGACCTCAACCGTCCTATCGAAGAAGACAGTTCGATCGTCCTTTTGAAGTGGGATGACGACGAAGGCAAGAGAGTTTTCTGGCACTCCTCATCACACTTGATGGCGGAGGCCCTTGAGGACATATTCCCTGGCGTTAAGTTCGGCATCGGACCTGCCATCGAGAACGGATTCTACTATGACGTGGATCTGGGCGGCCGTCAGATCACCGACGCTGATTTCGCCAAGGTCGAGAAGAGAATGCTTGAGCTGGCCCGCGAGAAGCAGGACTTCGTCCGTCAGGACGTGTCCAAGGCCGACGCTCTCAAGCACTTCGAGGAGACCGGTGACAAGTACAAGTGCGAGCTCATCAGCGAACTCGCCGACGGCACCATCACCTACTACACCAACGGCCATTTCACCGACCTCTGCCGCGGACCTCACCTTCGCAACACCGAGGTCATCAAGGCCGTCAAGCTGACCGCCATCGCCGGTGCCTACTGGCGCGGCGACGAGAAGCGCGAGCAGCTCACCAGAATCTACGGCATCACCTTCCCTAAGAAGTCGATGCTTGATGAATATCTCGTCCTCCTCGAAGAGGCGAAGAAGCGCGACCACCGCAAGCTCGGCAAGGAGATGGAACTCTTCACCTTCTCTTCACGCGTTGGGCTCGGACTGCCGCTCTGGCTGCCGAGAGGCTCCGTGATGAGATTCGAGCTTGAGAAATTCCTCCGCAAGAAGCAGAATGAATATGGCTACCTGCCGGTTGTCACCCCTCACATCGGAAGCAAGGACCTTTACGTGACCTCAGGCCACTACGCCAAGTACGGCAAGGACTCCTTCCAGCCGATCCACACTCCTCAGGAGGGTGAGGAATATATGCTCAAACCGATGAACTGTCCTCATCACTGCGAGATATTCCGTTCTTCTCCAAGGTCTTACAAGGATCTTCCTTTGAGACTGGCGGAGTTCGGAACCGTTTACCGTTACGAGCAGAGCGGTGAGCTCCACGGCCTCACAAGGGTGCGTTCCTTCACTCAGGATGACGCCCACATGTTCGTGACCCCTGACCAGCTCAAGGGCGAGTTCGAGAAGGTCATCGACCTGATCCTCTATGTGTTCAGGATCTTCAAGTTCGACAAGTACACGGCCCAGGTTTCCCTCAGGGATCCTAACAACAAGGCCAAGTACATCGGAAGCGACGAGAACTGGGAGAAGGCTGAGAACGCCATCATCGAGGCCGCCAAGGAAAAGGGTCTGAAGACCGTTGTTGAATATGGTGAGGCCGCCTTCTACGGTCCTAAGCTCGACTTTATGGTCAAGGATGCCATCGGAAGAAAGTGGCAGCTCGGCACCATCCAGGTGGACTACAACCTGCCTGAGAGGTTCCAGCTTGAATATACCGACGCGGACGGCAGCAAGAAGCGCCCGATTATGATCCACCGCGCTCCGTTCGGATCCATCGAGAGATTCACCGCCGTGCTGCTTGAGCACACCAGCGGACATCTCCCTCTCTGGCTCAGCCCGGATCAGATCAAAGTGCTTCCAGTCAGCGAGAAATACGCTGAATATGCAAAAAAAGTTTGCGGTTTGCTGAATAATTCCGATATTCGCACTTCT
>CAVCRL010000287.1:0-3074 GCA_963604455.1 Lachnospiraceae bacterium
GGCGGATCCTCGGGCTTTTCCATATCGACTTTCTTCTTGCCGGCGGCATTGTATTCCGCAAGTTTGTGCTTATATTCAATGATTTCGGCCTCGTTGATTTCGCGGAGGCGGTCGTGGATGGGTTCGACGATGTAGCGGCAGAGTGCGAGGCGGCCTTTGCCGGAGGAGGCCTTGGCGGTGACGAAGAGGAATATGTTGGGATAGACGGTGCGGTCGGCATAGACTCCGAAGATGTGAGGGAGGCAGGCGGAGATGACGGCCATCGTGCCGAGGATGAGGATGTCCGCGTCTTCCGGGGAGTTTGAGTTGGCGGCGACATTTTCGAGGAATGCAGGGAGTTTCCCTTGTAGTTGCGGCGAGAATGTCGGTAGCGGAAGGTCTTCGTCGATATTGACAATGTTGTCAGAATGCGCAGTATTGACAGTTTGCGCAGGGTGATGGCTGCTGGCTGTCGTGGATGACTCCTGCGGATATGCGCATTGTGCGTATTCTGTCATTTTTGTCGACTTTGTCGTTTTCGCGCATTTGGCTGTAGCGAGACTGATGCCGTGCTCCTTGGCAAGCTGGAAGAACGTGCGAATAGTGATGCCTGTGCCGTGGGCGTTGAGGCAGCGATCATATTGCCTGTTGCATTCCTCTGGTGTGTAGCCGCTGTTGAAACGGCTGATGCGGTGGTAGATGGTGCGTCCGCTCTCTCCGATGGCATCCGCAAGGGCGAATCCGAGGTCTCGCCAGTTGGAGTAGCCGGAGGTGATGTCGGTGCGTGAGGCTTCTATGCGTTGCGTTATTACTTCAATGTCGTCTTCGGGGCGTTTGGATGCTGGTTCCGTGACTTGTCTTATGTCTGACGGAAGCCAGTCTGTGGGTATGAATGTTTCTTTCTGCATTGTCTTATCTGTAATTGGGGTTTATGTATGCGCCTGGGTCGTGCGGGAGGAAGCAGGCTCTGGCGAGGTCCTTTCCGGACTTGTCGGGTTCTATGCCGTAGGCTCTGGTGATGTAGCCAGCGGCAGCCCGGAAATAGTCGGGGTGCGATGTCTGTCCTCTATTGATTTCGACTATCCATTTGAGTCCGTCTCCGGAGGGGCTTCTGAACAGCAGCGCGGTCTCGAAGTAGCGGTCTGTCAGAAGTCTTGCGAAGAGTCCCTCAACGTCAGGGACGTGGTCGAAGTCAAGGCAGAGGAGGCCTGATTCCGCGAGGCAATGGGCATTACTCCTTAGGGAAAACTCTCCGCTGAAAGTGGCGTAGTCGAAGTTCGCGGCCTTGAATATCCTCGCTCTCGACTTGTCCTTTATGCTTCGAAGCTCCCGCGTCCGGTCTCTTGCGTAGTGGCCGGTGATATAGTTCCAGGCATCAAGGAGGGTTATGCTCTTGTAGGGGCGCGTGTTGGTGATCGGGGCCTTGAAGAACGAGAATCTTGGGCCTTTGACGATCTGGAGAGGAGGGATGTCCTTGTACTGGCGGTTCTCTCCGTCAAGGTGGAGGTTCATCTCTCGGTTCAATGTTGCTAGAAGTTCCTGTCCTGTCTGGCGGTAGTATATAGAGGCGAAGTCGAGGGCGTCGCCGTCGTGAATCGCTCCGCTCAGGTCGTGATGGTGGGCATATTCATCGGAAAGTCGTTGTTCCGGATGGAGCCTGTCAATGTGGACTTGCAGAGTCCTCTTGCCTCCGGCGTAGGGGTTGCGGACGGTGCCGCAATCCCTGCCCGAGACGTGCATCACGGTTTCGCCGGGATAGAACTTTTGGAGAATATGGCAGTATATGTCGGCTCCCCATAGCGTGTGTTTCAGCACAGTCTGCCTATTGATCGTCCTTTCCATAGCGCTCCCTTATGTTGAACATCACATAGTTGTCTTTCAGTATCCGTTCTATGTCGTGACGGAAATAGTAGATCTTCCTGCCGATGCGTGTGTAGGGTATTGTTCCGTTCGATCGGAGGGTCTGGAGGGTGCGTGGACTGATATGGAGTTTCGTCATCACGTCCTGTCCGTCGAGGAGGGTGTCGAGAATGTCATCCCCGTTTCTTTCCCGTTGGCATTGGAGGGCTTCCTCCTCGGTCATCTTTCCCTGCTTCAGGAGCTCATTCTGGATGAACGGGCATTGGCGCAGGATCTTCGAGCACGGCTCGTTGGAGTCGGCGGCCATCTGAAGGATGATGTCGCCGATGGGCTGTGGTTCGTGGCGTTTCATAGCTCTTCCCTTTGGGCGAAGAGACGCATCGCCTTGTCCACGTCAATCACTATCTTCCTGCCGTTCTGGATGATGGCGGCCTTGAGGAAGGTGTTCTTGTATCTCTGGGCTGTCGCGTGGGAGCAGCCGAATATGTCCCGTATGCCTTGGAGTCCGTAGACGTAGCGAGCCGTCTTCTGCTCGGGCTGCCTGGGCTTGTCTGTGTTCAGCCCCACTATGAGGGCTTTGAGGTCGGCGACAGTCAATGCCGCTATTGGTGTCGTGTCATCGTAAAACATCGCTTTACATTTTATTGGTTTTTACTGATGACTCAACCGGTTGGGCCGTTATTGTTTTTGATATATCCGAGGCAAAGGAAAGAATATTCCCGATGCCGTCAAATAGGTGATATTCGAGGTTTTACAGTATTGTGGTTTCCTTATGGGAGTATGGTTATATTCAGTATCATACGGTAAAGAATGAACAAGGCCATTTGACACTTTTCATCGATAATCTGAGAAAGTGTCAAATGGTCGATATGGTTTGGTATGTTTTGGTTTGCTTTGTTTCGGGAACCCGTCAGTTCTGTCCAATGAGGTGCAGAAGGAGTTCCCAGAGGAGTGCCGTGTCCCGGGTGCGTATTCTTGTGCGGTCGGAGGTGAGGATGAGGAGGCCGTCGGCCATCCAGTTGTAGATGGTCTGGCGGCTGACTTTAAGGTAGCGGGCGAATTCGGCCTTCTTCATCTCGGGATGGAGGTCGGCGGTGTCGCGGAGGCGGGATATGTCCTCGGATGTGATGCCGACCTTGCGGATGGTTATGTCAACGAGGTCGTAAAGTGTTATGTGTTTGTAGCCCTTTTCGGAGAACGACCGGAGGAACGGCAGGAGTCTGTCTGTGTCGAGT
>CAVCRL010000288.1:0-3071 GCA_963604455.1 Lachnospiraceae bacterium
GACGCCAGATTCGTGTTGGACAGATCGTAGAAGATCATCGAATATTCATCACTTAACACATAAATCGAGCGGTCACCCTCGTAGCTCTCGCCATCAAGCCAGTAAGCTCCATAGGAATTCTTCATCGAGACCGTTCCGTCCGTCTTGGACATCGTCCCGGCGTAAGGCAGGAAGAAATCGCAGTTCTTGAAGCCCATACCCTTAACGCCATTCAGACTGTGCTCATTGTCAAGATCCTCTTGATAGTAAAGGTAATAAGCCTCCTCGTAGGTAGGGAGCCTGAGCCCCGGATCGACTTTCGCGCAAGGATCATCGGCCGGATCATTCTCCGGAATCGCTGCCAGATCAATCTTGACACGGGACGGAGTGTAAGCCAGGCCGTCATAGGCATCCGGCTCTGAGCTGACACCATAACCGCTTCCTTTCTTGAAGTACAGTCCAGCGTCGGACATATTCTCGGCTATCGCGAACTTGCCGTCCTTCAGGGTGATGTTGCCTTTGGCCCAGTAGAAATCCTCGATCAGCACAAGAGCAGCGTTCTGAGTGGCGGAAGCGACCTCTTTCCAGACAACATCGGCGGAAGGCTCATCGTCATAGTTCTCCGGAGCCGGAGTGAACGCGGCCTCGATAGTAATTGTCCTGGAGTTCTCGGTGTAGTTGGCCGGAACGGAAATCTCAACCGCATCAGTCTTGGACGTGATCTCAACCGACTCTCCTGTAGCGTCACCTACATTCACCCTGTACTTCCAAGCAAGGTATATAGGTTCGCTTGCCCTTGTCAGTTTCACGGTGTCAGCCTTGAACGAGAACTTAAAGGTTCCGCCGTTGAATGAGATTGTCTCAGGGAAATCCGATTTTTCATAAGACGTGTGGACATATTCCACGCTGACTTCCTCCTTCCCGCAGGAGAGCAGCAACGCTGACAACGCCGTGGCCGCCAGCAAAGACATTACTTTTCTACTCATCAGTTAGTTCGTTAATATTCAATAGATGCAAATATAATCATTTTCGGGATAAACCAAATTCCAGCTCAACTATTGAATAATCACAAATATTCGCTAAATTGCGCAAAAATATTTATGAATATGAGAAAGACGATTACAATTGTTGCGATTGCGATGCTGACGCTTGGCATTTCATTATCAGCCGGCGCGCAGAGCAAAAACAGATCCGCAGACCAGGAGGCTCAGGAGCTGGAGAAGATCAAGCGTGAGACCACCATCCTCAAGGAGGGTGACAAGGCGGCCGACTTCACCGGAAAGAAGTTCGCTGACGGTTCGTTCAAACTGGCAGACCAGAAGGGAAAGGTCGTTATGCTGCTTTTCTGGGGCAGCTGGTGTCCTCCTTGCAGACACGAGCTGAGGCCTGAGAACCTTCCGGCCACGCTCAAAGAGTTCAACGGCAATCCGGATTTTGTATTCCAGCCGATCGCCTACAAGGACACGAGGATGAGTCTTGAAAAGTTCTTCGCGGGAGAGGAAGGCAAGACAATATATTCATACCTCAAGCCGCTGACGCTGGTCGACGAGGACAAGAGCATATTCGAGCTTTACGCGAAGTCGGGAGTTCCGCGCTGCGTGATCATCGGCAAGAACGGCATCATCGCTTACGTAGGGCTTGGATCTTCTGAGACCGGGCTTAAGGAGATCGCAGGGACGCTCCGGAAGGAACTGGCGAAATAGGACTTCCTCGGTCACTGAGCCTGTCGAAGTGACATTGTTTATTGATTTACAGAATGGTTGGCACGCTTCGACAAGCTCAGCGGCCGACCATTTTTAGGATTCTGGATGTATGGCGATTGACCGGGCGACAGTGTAGCTCATTGACCAGGCGGCTTGCAGATTGAAGCCACCTGTTATCGCATCCACGTCAAGGACTTCCCCGGCGAAATAGAGGCCGGGATGGTTCTTGGACTCAAGGGTATTGAGGTTGATGTTGGACAAGGCGACTCCGCCACAGGTGACGAACTCCTCCTTGAAACGGCTTTTGCCACGGATCTGGTACTCGTCATTGATCAATGTGTTCACAAGACGGTTCATTCCTTTGGATCCCAGTTCGGCCCAACGGGCATCCTCACGGATTCCGCACTTGGAGATCAGGTAGTTCCAAAATCTTGACGGCAGTTCGGACGGATGGGTGTTGAGAATCTGTTTCTGAGGATTGTCTTTTGAAAGTGCAATGATTCTGTCACGGACATCCTGCTCGTCCGCGTCACCGAACCAATTCACTGAGAGAGTGGCGGAATATTCATTTTCAGCGAGATAACGTGCGGCATAAGAGGAGAGTTTCAGTATTGCGGGACCGCTCATTCCCCAGTGCGTGATAAGGAGAGGACCGGTGGCCTTGAATTTCGTGCCGACCAGTGATGCAGATGCGTTCTCGACCACTGTGCCCATCAGTTCACGGACAGGACTGCCGGGAAGGTTGAAGGTGAAGAGGGACGGGACAGGTGGGACGATTTCAAGGTCAAGGCCATCAAGCATTCCGAGGCCGGAAAGTTTCGGGCTGCCGCCGGTGGTGACGACAACTCTGTCGGCAATGTATTCAAGCCTTTTTGTCGCTTCGGCAGGCTCAGCGACCGTGTATGATGGTCGCTGAGCCTGTCGAAGCGACCTTCTGCTACTTTCGACGTATTCAATAGATAGTTCATATCCTCCATCTGAGCAGAGATTTATTCCAGAAACCTTATGTCTCGTATGCAATACCACTCCGGCCTGTCGCATCCTTGCCAGCAGGGTGTTAACGATTTCCATCGCATCCTGCGAGGCCGGAAAAACGCAATGGTCTTCCTGAAGGACCAGTTTCACGCCTTCGTTCTCGAACCATTGCCAAGCGCTTCGCTGATCAAAGGTGCGGAAAAGCCGCTTCATAAGTTTATCTCCACGAGGATAAGCGGCTGAAAGCGAAAATATTCCTTCAAAGGAATTTGTAAGGTTGCACCGCCCTCCCCCGGTGATCGCCACCTTCGCCAAAGCCTTCGCCCCCGCCTCAAACACCTCCACCGAAGCGGAAGGCATCCTCCGTTTCAACTCAATGGCGCAGAAACACCCCGCCGCCCCGGCACCCACAAT
>CAVCRL010000289.1:0-3035 GCA_963604455.1 Lachnospiraceae bacterium
TCAGGATTATCCCGAAGAACATCTCGTTCACCTTAGCCCTCAGTCCGTAGATGCTCGCGTCAACGCTTTTCGCGTCTGCCTCCGCCTGGCTTGTCGCCGCGTCTTTCCGTGCCTTGACCGCTCCGCCGTCCCAGATAGTCTGGCTGATGTCGATCGAGGCTCCGTACTGGTCCTTGCTCATTGTCGGGATCATGCTTTCAAGTTCGTCCGGATTGATGAAGCTGCCGAACTGACTTTGTGCCAACTTGTCTCTGTCAAGATTGAATTTGGTCACATCCGACTGCCAGCTTGCCTTTGCCGACAGTGTCACCTGCGGCAGATATGCCTTCGATGCGTTGGACAAGGTGTAATCCTTTGATTTCTCGATCAGTTCATATTGCCGAACCATCGGATAATTCCTCTCTGCCGCGGCATAACATTCCTCAAGCGTGGCTGTCCGCTGCTGCGCGAGGCAGGTGAGTGGTGCGAGTGTCACCACCGCCAGCAAAATTTCTTTTCTGAATATTCTCATTTCTTGATCATTATTGAGTTGAGCACGAAATCGACATTGCTTTGCAGCCTTTCGTCAAGGTAGGCGTTGATGTCCGTCCCCGGTACCGCCTGCTCAAGGATAGGCCTGAAAAGGAACGTGGAGTAATTGATGGAGACAATGTTCATGATCAGATCCCTTATGCCGATTTCCCTGACGTTCCCCGCCTTGATCTCTTTTTCAAGAAGTTCGTTGAACCATTGAATATATCCGAATAGTCTCGGCTTGACGATCTCCAGAATCTTTATCAGGTTCTCCTTGTTGTGGATCAGCTCATCGATCATAAACCAGGCGAACCTGTCGTTCACCCGCATAAGGTTGAACTGGTTCCGGATGAACTGGCTGATGATCTCCTTGAAACTGAGTCCTTTGTCGTGAATCACTTCCAGAATCCCGATGATGAGTTTTGACTTCTCGTCGAAGACCATCTGAAAGAGTTTCTCCTTCGACCTGAAATAGTAGTGCAGCATCGAATGGCTCACCCCGGCCCTCGCCGCGATGGCCATCATCTTCGCGTTGCCGTACCCCTTCTCCATAAACTCCTCTTCCGCCGCCCTGAGGATTTTCGCGGCCGTGTCTAAAGTCTCCTCTTCCATATTCATTCACTCTTTTATTTTTCCACTTCGCTCTCTTTGCATTCAGTTGTCCTGCCATTTTCGTCAGCGACATTTGGAGAGATGCCACTGCCGGCTTGCAGTTCTCCCACAACGATGTCATCTTCGGGAATATATTCCTCCGTGAGCAGTACCTTGACCGCCCCGATGACCACGAATGCTATTATCGCCCATTTCATAACCATAATTCCTTACGCTTGCCCTACCGTTTTGCCGTCTCAGATTGCCCCTTTTTATAGACATTTATGTTAGACAATGATGTCCGACAAACGTGTTCGACAATTTTGTCGATGCAAATATATCGACAAAAAACATATCCGCAAAAAAATATTTCAGAAATTGCGATGGTTGTCCTGACATATGTGGAAAGTCGGCATACAAAAAGACCCGGAAGCCATTATCCTGACTTTCGGGTCTTTGTTTTGACTATTTCTATAGGGTTATTCTTTCACGCACCTTACGCACATACCTTGCGAGCGGGCGTCCTTCATAACCTTGAATGTCCTTTTGCTCTTCATAATAGCCATATACTGGCCGTACATTTCAGGACTGGTTGAGGTCGCAGATCTGACAGCGGCGGTTCCGAACCATACACCAGCGTATGGGTTGGCCTCCGGATAGTCAAGTCCTCCGGAAGCATAGACCCTTGTTCCTGTGCAAGGGAACCACTGGTCATAGATAAGAGCCCCGTGGTTCTCAGCGTCCCAGGTCATATCCGTGAATTTCATCCAAGCGTACGGAGTGTTGCCGTCCGTGTCGCTGACCGGCACCTTGTAGCCCACAGGACACGGATCGTAGATGGTCTTCTTCATCGAGACTCCTCCCCAGTAATCATCATCGGAGACATCAACCCAATCCTTTGTGATGTAGTCGCAGACATATTCAGGCTCACCATATTCGTCCACTTCTCCGGTCGCCCTGTAGGTCATCGCATAGAATGTCGTAGGGAACTGGATTGAATTCTCGATCGTGCCGTGGTAGTCAGCCAAATCCTTTATCTTGAAGAGGACCTTTCCGTCGATGCCGTAAAGTTCTTTCTCTCCGTCAGCCACATAGCTATAGTCTTCGTTTTGGATTGTGAATCCGGCGGCTCCCGGGAACGGATCCTTGCGGCCCCATTGGTAGAGCATTCCGAAGCTGTCGAATGAGCCTTTGGTGGTTTCCGTCGCTCCGATGTTCCTGTCCATAAATGACCACTGGGTTCCGGCGGCGTTGGCTTCGGTCGTGTACAATGTCGCTTCCGGATCGTAGTCGCATACCCACAGATGCCAGCTCCAGAGAATCTTTCCGGTCACATCACAGACCGCGACGAGGGCGTTGCCCTTAGAGTCGGCGATCTCCGCGTAGGCCGTCTGTGCTTCAGGGTCGAAATACAGGGTTTTCACAAGACCGTAGCTGTCCTGCCATACGAGTTTCACGGTGGAACCTTCACCGGTCAGCTCAGTCTCTGAGTTTCCTTTGTGGGAAGTGGTGAATGAGACCACACTGCCTGGTTTGACGATATAGCAGTTGGCGGTGCCGTTCTCCGAAAGATTCACCGCGGCCGCCGAGATTTCTTCTGGAACGTAGATTGGTTTTTGAGGTCCGTTGTCTTCCTTACACCCTGTAAAGGAGACACTTGCCGCACACAGCAACGCCGTGAGCAAGCTTTTCTTGTAGTTGGTCATAAAATAATTTGTTAAGAACGTTTAAACTTCAATCGTGAAGATAGGAATATTATTTCGTTCTTTCCGCATTATTTTACTATAAAATCGATTTTATCCGATATTTGAAGCGTTCTTTGAATATTTATTCCTTATAGCAGTCTTTTCACAACCTTTATAGCAGTCTTTTCACAACCTTGAAGAACTTGTAAGGCATATATCGGAACGGCAGGTCCAGCCAGGTCGGAG
>CAVCRL010000290.1:0-3033 GCA_963604455.1 Lachnospiraceae bacterium
CAGGCGTCCGTCGAATTTGGCGTCCGCTGTCTCGTACCTTACACGGCTGTATTTCGCTATCGCCTGTTCCTCCTCCTTGACCGCGGTGATGTAGTCGTCCCACGACATTGACACCGGCATCGGGGTCATAGTCATTCTGGAGCCGGTCTTCCTGCCTTTGAGGGTGATCCTGTCATCCTGAAGGTCCAGGACATTGAACTCGAAATCCCCTTCGTAACCATAGCCAGCACCCTGTCCTGCGCTTGATTCCGGGTCGGCGAAATAGTGCATAACCTCATTGTACGTGTCGAGCGAAAGCACGCATCCGGCGCTTTGGTAGATGGTGTAGGTGCTGGTGGCGGTCTTTCCGGTTCCGGCTATCTCACTGCCGACCTTCACCTTGTCGCCTTCGCTGAACGAAAGGAACACGTTGAAGCCACCGTAGTACTGTCCGGAGGATGGGTAATATTCAAGTAACCATCCGTTCGGGGAACTGGTCAGGGTCTCGTTCAGCCTCTCGGCCATAGCCTCGGCCCGGTTGGCGGAGGATTCGTCGAAGATAGGGTCGATCTTGGAGACGCAGGACTGAGCCGTCAGGACGGCCACAGCCACTGCCAGTAGATATTCAGAAATATGCTTAATCATGATGTCTGTCGGCTAAAATGTTGTCAAATCGAGTTGGGAGAGGTTGCCGGAGCGTTTCTGGACAATGTCCCGGAGTTTGTCGATGTCGATGCCCCAGCTTTCCCGAAGGTAATTCCTGACGATCTCGAATTTCTGTGTGAGTTTCTCTCCGCCCTCGGTTCCGGCGTTGGCGAGTATGCCTTCCCAGTAACCTTTTGCGTGGGTGACATAGTTGGATATGATCTCGACGAAATCCTCGTCAGGGCTGTAGCTGGCGTAACGGGTGACGTAGCCCATCGAGTTTGCCTCGGCGTCGCTTTCCAGATTCAGCCAGCTTGGACCTTGGTAGTCTGTGGAGATCAGATTGAAATCCGTGGAGTAGTTCTTGGTCTGATGCAGGATGTGGGCGAACTCGTGGTGCATTGTCTTGAAGAACCACTCGTTGAGGAAATCAATGCTGAGGCTCGCCGGATTGAGCTCGTTGACGTTGTACAGCGTGATCTTCAATCCTCCCTCGGCGGTTCCGAGCACGACTGATCCTTGGCTGTTGAAAGCCTTGGAGCCGATGAGCTGGATCATTCTCGGGCAGTAGGTTTTGATGAACTTGTCGCCGAGGAGCTCGTTGTAGGAGTCTATCCAAAGGTACTTTGTCAGCTTGGCCATAGCGACGGCCTTGTCGTACTCGGCCGGAATCAGGTTGTAGCTGTTGTCCGACTCGCGGTCGATGTACTTGTAGTTGAACTGGATGTTATAGGGCTCCACATAGTTCAGCAGCAGCCAAGTGTCGAACGCACCCCTTTCCGGAGCGTCCGTGTCGAAGATGCTCTTGTCGTCAAGCCTCTCTTCGGAGCAAGAGGCAAGTGTGGCCGCCAGAATGAAAAATGAATATATTAACTTTCTCATCGTTTCTCTTCTTTTAGTTGTTTCTCGGATTAGCCTCAAGACCGGCCGCAATGACTTCCTGCGGGATCTGGACGGCTCTTCTTGGGTCATCCACAAGAAGCTCGTCATCGGATTTGCCGCTCCGAGGGTGGGCGAGCTCTATTCCGAATCTCTTGATGTCATTCCACCTCAGACCTTCGTGCACCGTGATCACCCTCCTGAGATGCAGGACACATTGGAGCAGGTTCTCGGTGTCGCTGTCCGGGATGGAGAATCCTTGCGGATGCAACTCTTTCTTGATGGACCTCTGGCTGCTTTTCTTGATGTGCAGCGGCATATAGGATTTGGAGGCGAAATAGTTGATTATCTGACTTTCAGTCAGATGAGTCCCTGCCATAGAGTTAAGGAGCACATTGATGTCGGCTACGGCCCCGTCGGTGTCCTGCGGAGTCTTCAACAGTTTCGCCTCGGCCCTGCAAAGCAGAAGCTCATCGGTGGAGAAGGCCACGTTGACAAGGTGCAGGTAGCCGATGCCGGCGGTCTTGTCAGTATATTCAAAATACCCCAGAAGCTTAGGCAATGAATATTTCTGCTCGAAACCCCAGATTCCGTTGGACATATAGAGTTTGTTGTAGCCGCCCCACGGACCCGGAAGCACCTCGTTGAGCATAATGTCGTAGGAGTTGCCGTAGCGCAGACCGATGCCGTAAGGGCCCTGTACATAAGGCCACGAGGAGTTCGCCGTAAGGAGCAGGAGGTTGCATTGTTCGTCCGTGGAGACGTAGGAATTGCACCTGAGCTCGAAGTCGGTGGCCAACTCGCTGAATGCCTGCCAATTCCTGACAGAACCGGCGGGATTGGAACCCAGAACCTTGTCGGCATATTCAATGACCTTGTCGTACCTGTGGTAGTAGAGGTTGAACCTTGCCGCGAAGGCGTAGGCGGCCTTCTGGTTGAAATGGTATTTCGGAACCGTGTAGATGTCATCGTTGATCAGTGGCAGACCTTCCTCGATGTCCTTGTCGATCATCTCGTAGGTGTGGGCCAGTGTGCCGCGTTCGATTCCGTCCGGCAGGACCTCGGTCTCCGGCTCGGTGGAGTACGGGATTCCGAGGGTGTTGTCGGCCTTGGCCGCATCGTACGGCATACAGAACAGGTTGGCGAGCTGGAAATGCGCGAACGCTCGGCAGATGAGGGCCTCGCCTCTCTGCGGATCATATTCCTCGCCACCTCCAAGCCGCTTGATGGCGTCCAAAGCCTGGTTGGCCGCCGCTATTGCGTTGTAGTGAGCGTCCCAGACGCTTTTCGGAGCGTCGGTGTCGTCTGTAGTGATGTCTTTCCATTGGTAGGCGTCACCGCACACCTGTCCGTAAGTGTCGTATTGCGCCCCGTTGTCCGTCGCGTTGTCGGACGAAAGCTCGGAGATCAGCATTGTCGAGACCGTCGGGTAGGCCGAGACAAGCATCTTGGTGACCTTGTCCTTGGAGTCAAGTTCGATGCGGTCGTCCGGAACCGTGTCCAGAAAGTCCCCGCAGGAGGTGATGGCCA
>CAVCRL010000291.1:0-2984 GCA_963604455.1 Lachnospiraceae bacterium
ACGGTCTCGCCTCTCCTGAGCCCTGCCGGAATCTCGTCCGTGGAGGAAGTCCACTCGTTCTTTCCGAGCGAATAGCCGACTCTCCCATCTTTGGAGAGTTCGAAAATAAGCTTATCGTAATATTTCATACTCCTTAGGCCTCCTTCACCAACGCGACGAGAGCGTCAATCTCGGCTTTCGTCCTTCTTTCAGTGGCACAGAAACTTACATAGCCTTCTTCTGTCTCAAGAGCAGCGAAGAATCCGCCGTCGTGGAGCTTGATGTGCAGTCTCTCGACAGGCATCAATGGCTTCAGCACGAACTCCTTGAGGAAAGGTTTGTCGAAGACCTCGGCGAACTTGCCGGTCTTCAAGAGTTCATCGTGGAGATAGTGCGCCGCGGCATAAGAGCGGTCGTTGACCTCCTTGAGGCCTTTCGGTCCCATAAGCGACATATAGACAGTCACATAAAGGGCCATAAGGCTTTCGTTGGAGCATATGTTGGACGTGGCCTTCTCACGGCGGATGTGCTGCTCGCGGGCCTGAAGGGTCAGGCAGAAGCAGCGGCGGCCTTCCGTGTCACGTGTCTCACCGACGATTCTTCCAGGAAGCTTGCGGACATATTCCTTTCTGCAGGCCATAAAGCCGACATAAGGGCCTCCGAAGCTCATCGGGATGCCAAGGCTCTGGCCGTCACCGACAGCGATGTCAGCGCCCCACTCCGCAGGAGTCTTCAGCACCGCGAGAGCGGAAGGGTCGCAATATTCAATGAATATTCCGCCTTCCTCGTGGATGGCCTCAGCGAAGCCGGTCAAGTCCTCGATGATGCCGTAGCGGTTGATCGAAGGGACGATGACTCCGGCGACATCGTTCTTGGCAAGCTCGGCCTTCATACAATCAGGGCAGGTCTGTCCGTCCTTGCAAGGGATGAGAGAGAGTTCGATGCCGTGGTAGCCGGCGTAGGTCTGGATGGTCTTGATGACGTTAGGAAGCAGGGATGATGAAACCAGCACCCTTGACTTGCGCTTCGTGCAGGTCGGAGCCATCTTCACGGCCTCTGCTGCTGCGGTCGGCCCGTCGTACATCGAAGCGTTGCTGATGTCAAGCCCTGTCAGCGCGCAGATCATACTCTGGTACTCGAATATGTACCTGAGAGTTCCCTGCGAGATCTCGGCCTGATAAGGAGTGTAAGCCGTCAGGAACTCCGAACGGGAGGTGATGTACGGAACGACGGACGGAGTGTAGTGGTCGTAGGCACCCTGGCCGACGAACACCTTCAGCTTCTCGTCCTTATTGTCCAGAGACTCGAAGAAATCTCTGACTTCCTGCTCGGACATTGCCTCCGGCAGGTCATATTCACCCTTGAAGATGACATCCTTCGGGACATCGGAATAGAGGTCGTCCAAAGACTTCACCCCTATGCGGTCCAACATCGCGCGGACATCATCTTCAGTGTGAGGGAAATAAGGGAACGCGGACATATTACTTCTCGGTCTGTGCCTTGTAAGCCTCAGCGTCCATAAGCGCGTCAACCTGTGAAGGGTCGCTCATCTCGACCTTGATGATCCAAGCCTCGTAAGCGTCCTCGTTGATCTTCTCAGGAGCGTCCTCAAGATCAGGATTGACCTCGACAACCTTTCCTGAAACAGGTGAGAGAAGCTCGCTGGAAGCCTTCACGCTCTCAAGAGCGCCGAATTCCTCGCCGGCCTCAACCTCGTCATCAACCTCAGGGAGGTCAGCGTAGGTGATGTCGCCAAGCTCCTTCTGGGCGAAATCAGAAATACCGATGACGGCGATGTTGCCTTCAACCTTTACCCACTCGTGGTCCTCGCTGTAACGGAGGCCTTCTACTACTTTGCTCATAATGAATTTATTATTTTATGAATATATTACTTCTTATAGTTTGTCTGATAGAATCTCTTCTTCACGACCTTTCCAGGGAACACCTTCTTGCGGATGCGCACTGAAAGCGGAGCGTCAAGAGCGCCGCACTCCCTCTTCACGAGGGCGAAGCAGATGCTCTTGCCGAGCGAGATGCTGTGGTAGCCTGTGGTCACGACTCCGACCTCGGTGCCGTCCTCAAGCTCGACCGGATAGCCGGCGCGAGGAATGGCCTTGTCCGCAAGCTCGATGCCCACGAGCTTCATCTTGGTGCCGTTGGCCTTCTGGTCAGCGATGGCCTCCTTGCCGATGAACTCGTCCTTGTCCAGCTTGCAGAACATACTGAAGCCGGCGATGACAGGAGAGATCTCCGGAGTAAGCTCGTCACCGTAAAGAGGCAGACCAGCCTCGAAACGCAGGGTGTCACGGCAACCGAGTCCGCAAGGCACCACACCGGCCTTCAGGAAAGCGTCCCAGTACTTCACGATGAGGCCAGGAGCCGCATAGATCTCGAATCCGTCCTCGCCGGTGTAACCGGTACGGCTGATGATGACCCTCATTCCGGCATCCTCGAAATCCTTGAATGTGTAGAATGTCAGATTGGCGGCGTCAGCGGCGTAACCGAGAACCTTCACGAGTGTCTCCTCGGCCTTAGGGCCCTGGAGCGCGATCTGTCCCCAATTATCTGAGTCATTGACCAGTTTCACATCGTAACCCTCGGCGTGATCCTTTATCCAGAGAAAATCCTTCTCGATGTTGGCGGCGTTCACCACGAGAAGATAGTGGTCAGCGGTGAACTCCTTGTAAACCAGAAGATCATCCACGGTGCCCCCGTCAGGGTAAAGCATCATTCCGTACAGCACCTGACCAGGAACCATAGGACGGATGTCATTGGTGAATATGTGGTTGACGAACTTTTCCGCGTCCGGGCCGCTGACGAAGATCTCACCCATGTGAGACACGTCGAACATACCCACATTGTTGCGGACCGCCAGATGCTCCTCTGTGATCGAAGAGTACTGAATCGGCATGTCGAATCCAGCGAAAGGACTCATCTTGGCTCCAAGAGCCACGTGGCTGTCGTGCAGACAGGTAACTTTGAGTTGCTCCTCCATAATCAATTAT
>CAVCRL010000292.1:0-2981 GCA_963604455.1 Lachnospiraceae bacterium
TACGATGCTTTCCGAGCAGGGCCTTTCTGGAACGTTTGTGGACTATTGCCTCATCGATCATCGTGACGACCGGATAGACGGAGACTATGAATGCCGGATACGAGGATATTCCTTGATTTTCAACCACTTCCTCGCCACTATTCAAGACAAGATGGCCACCGGCGGAGAAGCCCATCACACCTATTTTCGAGGGATCGACTGAATATTCAGAAGCATTCCTTCGCACCTCGACAATAGCGGAATGGAGGTCGTCAATGGCATCAGGGTAATGGTTCTGCGGGAACGCAAGGCCACCAAGCATAAAATATCTGGTGCCGGCATGACGGTAGTGGAGGACGAACGCCGTGAAGCCGACCTCGGCAAGTCTCCGGGCGACATCCGTGCCTTCTACCTTTCTTGAAAGCCAATAGTAACTTCCTCCGGGGCAGACAATTACAGCCGCGCCGTTAGCCTTGTCAGGCTCAGGTAAGAACGCAGTCAGTCTGCGGGCATACGCTGAAAGGCCGAACATCAGCACGGTCAGCAATATAAGGGCGATTCGTCTCATGATTCTAAATGAAAATGAAGGTTTGCGGGGAGGCACGAGATATTCGATGCCAGCATAACATTGTCCTCGTCCCTGTCGTAGGCATCCACATCAACTTCAGGATGCATCAGGGCGAAGATCAAGGCGTACTCCCCTTGCCCGCAGTCGTGTATCTCAAAATGATTTCCCGAAGGGACCTCATACAAGAACGCCACATCAGCGACATCGGCCAAGGCCTTGCGGCATCGGGACTCCACATCGGCACCCTTGTAGAGGTACTTGTACTTGACATGAGCAGCAAGATATTCAGGAGTCTCCAGAGTCTTGCACAGCTCGGCATAATGGCTCACGAACAGACGATGGCACTCCTTCGTCATAGAACGGTAATCCTTCGAGCAAAGAATCCTCAAACCGACCTCAACATTAACAGAACCCTCCCGAAGCATAAAATCCGTCTTCGGAAGCACATCATAAGCCCCGTGGATGGACACCGGAGTGATGTCCAGTCCAAGTTCGGCGGCAAGGTAAAACGCCCCTTTGTGGAAGCGCCCGATGGAGCCATCAACGGTCCTCGTCCCCTCCGGGAAAATGACCAATGAATATCCCCGTTCGACCAAAGTCCGGATCTTATCAAGATGAGACTCAACTCCGTCACTTACAGGAATATAATCGGCCTTGCGAATCACATAGCCATAGATAGGGTTCTTCCAGACCCACTCGTTGGTGAAGAATATCAGTTTCGGATTCAAGGCCATAAGGCATATAAGATCCAGATGCGACTGGTGGTTGGCTATGATCACGGAAGGCTTGCCGAAATCATTCTCTCCGCTCTGCGTGAACCTGACCCCAGGGACCCTTTTCAACAAAAACATGGACATCCTCTGGATGAATTGATGGTATTTCAGCTTGCTATCCTCCGAATCACCTTTGAACAGGAAATGAAAGAAGGTGTACGGATAGGCAAACAGGAACATCAGCAGCACATAGCCAACAAGCGCATAGACTGAATATACCAACCTCTTCAAAGTGAGAGGGATGTCACGTTTTACACCTTTCTTTTCCGTAAACCATCTGAATATCACGGGTGGCAGATAGTAGGCCATCACCACTACGATGAACATGCCTATCACCGTGACCTCTCCAAGCGAACGCATGGCCGGGTGTTTGGCCAGAACCAAAGCCCCGATGCCGATGAACATTATCACAGCGGAATGGAACACGCTGTTCTTGTAGGTAGCAAGGCGTTTCTTCCCGTAGGCATATTCATAGACAAGACCTTCGGTGATGAAGATTGTGTAGTCATCGCCCTGGCCGAAGATGAAGGTGGCGAGGATGATGTTGACGATGTTGAAGCGGATGTCCAGAAGGCTCATCAGCCCAAGGATCCAGAACCAGCTGACAGCCAACGGGAAGAAGGACAGAAGGCCAAGTTCCAGACGGCGGAAGCTAAGGCACAGGAAGATGAACACCACAAGGCTGCATATCGCTCCGATGTAGTCAAAGCTTCCGGACAGGACGGTAACAAGGCGGTTGCTGATGTCTCCGGTGTCGAAGACAAGCGTTCCCTCCGAGCGGAGAGATTCCTTTATGGCAGCGGCACTTGATTCGTCCTTATAATATACCTGATTGATAATCAGATATTTTCCGTCATTATTAAGAATATAAGCGCCATCGAACGATTCCTTCAATGGAGAATCATTGGTGGAGGAGACTGAATATTCCTTAGTAAGGATGTCCGTGAAAGGGCTGAACGCGGACTCCGAGAACTCTTGCCTGCGGCTTTCGTCTGAGAGTTCCTTTGCCAACCGTTCCGCGCGGCCATCTCCCCAGAAATCATTCCACCTCTCGATTCTTTCAGCCTGTTCCTTCTCCGACGGGACGAAATTGCCGGCACCCTTGACAAAGGCCACCGAGCCTTTCAGAGAGTCCAGTCTTGCGAGTAGATTGTCGTTAACTTCAAGAGCGGTCTCCTGGTCACAACCTTCGGCGATGGCGTAGATCTGTTTGTAGCCGGATTGTTCCAAACCTCCCTGCAACATCTCCAGATCCCGTTTCTGACTCTCCGTCATAAAGTTGATGTTCCTCATATCGGAATCGAAACTTGTCCGTCCGCTGAGGAAATACATCACGACCGTAACCGCCATCACGGCTACCAGAAGCCAGCCGCTTGACGGAGCCTTGTCCGGAAGGATGCGCCCAAGCTCCAGCGTTCCGCCTTCCTTCTTGCGGGCCTTGGTGAAGACCGGCAGGAAAACAAGCACGAATATGATTGTTCCGGCCAGCATCAACGAGCCGAAGAGCCCCAGATCCTGCATCGCCACGGCATCCAGCCAGACGAGGCACAGGAAAGCGGCGATCGTGGTGATGTTGCCGATAAGCAAAGGCTCGACCATCTCCTTCAGGTTCTGCCTTGGACTCACGCCGGATTTCAGGCCGTCCATAAAATGCAGCGGAT
>CAVCRL010000293.1:0-2975 GCA_963604455.1 Lachnospiraceae bacterium
ATCTTTATGAATATTCCAAAAGAACCGGCACGAAGTTCTACATCAACTTCCTCTACCTGCTGGCGAAGGTGATGAACTCACGGGAGGACTACCGGATGGCGTACCTTTGGCAAAGCGACGAGGTGATCGTCTATGACCGCATCAACCCGTGCCAGTACGTCTTCAACGAGGCCACCGAGACCTGCACGCCAGTTTACACTGAATATTCCGATGAATATTCCACTTTCTACGCCGCCTGTCAGAGGGACATTGAATATACCAAGGCTCATCCCGAGTATCATTTCGATCCGGTGGGACATCCGAACTGGTTCGACGCGTCATTCATTCCGTGGATCTCCTACGATTCTCTGAATGTGGAGCTTCCGGACGGCCATCTATACTATCAGCCGATCGTGAACTGGGGAAAATTCCGTGAAGAGAACGGCCACAAGATGATGCCAGTGACCGTCAGGATGAACCACGCCGTCGCTGATGGCTACCTGATTTCCAAGGTCTTCACCCTCCTCGAAGCCGCCATCGCCGATTTCTGTGAATAACTTTTAGTCGCTTCGACAAACTCAGCGACCGGAAAGGTAGCAGGCCAGCAGCCGAATCGGTCACTGAGCCTGTCGAAGTGACCTCTTGACAACAATAAGTTGCCAATAGAGCAGAGCCAACAGGACAATCAGTCCGCCAGCGATCCCGATGAACGAAATCGACAGATGCGTGCAGACCATTCCACCGATCAAGGCACCTGTCCCGATGCCGAAATTGAATATTCCCGAAAAGATTGACATAGCGACCGAGGTCTGCGACTGCGGAGTGTCGGTGATGATCTCAGACTGCATCGCCACATTGAACGCTGTCGCCGACATTCCTATTATTGTGCAGACAGCGATTGTGACTGGAACACTGAATGCGGAAGGCAGCAGGAGCACGACTCCACCGATCAATCCAAGCAGCGTGACATTGATGAATTTGAACCTATATTTAGGGAAATACTTTGAAAACAGCAGACTTCCGATGATCCCGGCTCCACCGAAGAGCATCAAAGTCAGCGTGATCTGGTTCTCTGTCATCTTTCCGACCTGCTGAAGGAACGGCTCTATGTAGCTGTACGCTGTATAATAACCGGTGGCAAAGGCAGCGGTGGTTATGAATATTCCGATGAGTATCTTGTTCTTCAACATTGTAGGCAGGTCGTGAGCGGTCATACCGCCTCCGCTTGGCACCTTCGGGAGCAATGTGAACAGATAGAGGAACACAACCAGCGCTACCGCACCTATGCTCAGGAACGTAATTCTCCAGCCCACGCTGAGCCCGATGACGCGTCCGAGTGGCAGGCCGAGAATCATCGCTATTGATGATCCTGTGACTATCATACTCAGGGCTATGGGCTTATGGCTCTCCGGAACGATCCTGACAGCGATGATCGACACAATCGACCAGAAGATCGAATGGGCGCAGGCCACACCGATTCTGGAAACCATCAACATCCCGAAAGATGTTGACAGATAAGACATAACCTGGAACGAAGTGAACACCGCCACGACTCCAAGAAGCAGCTTGCGCATCTCCATCTTCGATGTCATCAGCATAAGCGGCATCGAAAGGATCATCACAACCCAGGCATAGACTGAAATCAGCATTCCAGCCTTGGCCTCCGTCAATCCGAAATCCCTGCCGATGTCTGTCAGCAGCGCGATCGGAATGAATTCCGAAGTGTTGAATATGAACGCCGACAGCGTCAGCCCCACCAGGGCCATCCACGTTTTCAAGGACATCTCAGGTTCCTTGATCTGATCTGCCATTACCATATTAATATTCCTTCTAACTAACCGGGCGCAAATTTAGAAAAGAATCCGGATTGTTGTACCTTACTGCGTGATATAAAACAATTTACATATTCATTGAAATGTTTTGTGAGATGAAGATTCCTCTTCCGTATGCGGTTATATTCACAGGCATATTCATAAAACAAGGTTTGCTTGGATGGCAGAATATTCCTATCTTTATGCAGATTAAACTGTTCGCTTTATGACAAAGGATGTCGCATTGGTGCTTTCAAGCGGCGGGCCGAGAGGTTTCGCCTATATTGGTGCTATAGAAGAGTTGGAGAGAAGAGGGTATAACATCACTTCGGTGGCAGGCTGCTCCATCGGCTCGCTCGTAGGTGGTGTCTATGCCGCCGGAGGTTTGGAAGAGTTCAAGAAATGGCTGTTCGGCCTCGACAACTCCAAACTTGTCTCGCTGCTTGACGTCTCGATCAGCAAAAGCTATCTTGTCAAGGGGGACAAGGTCATTTCTGCCATCAAAGAGGTTGTCCCGGATGTGAACATAGAGGACCTCCGCATTCCTTACAGGGCCGTGGCGACCGACCTCTACACAGGTGAAGAGGTCGTGTTCAAGGAAGGGAAACTTTTTGACGCGATAAGGGCCTCGATCTCAATCCCTTCGTTGTTCCGTCCGGTAAAGTACGGGCGACATACATTGATTGATGGCGGAATCGTGAACACGATGCCTCTCAGCCAGGCTGTCCGCAACGGTCACGACATAGTTGTGGCGTTCGATGTCAACCAGATAGATTCCGAGAAGATAGCTGGTTACGTCACCGCTCTGGACGAAGTCCACGAGGCCGATTCGGAACTTATGTCCGACACACTCGACACGCTCGGCGAGCTTGTTTCCAGAAAGGGCGTCCCGATCACCGACCGTGTGAGGATGCTGGGTGACGAGGCGCAGAAAGCCTACAAGGAAATGCGCGGCATCGGCCGCAAGACCAAGGAGTTGGAGACGAAGGCTGAGGCCGAGAACGTTCCGATGAGCGACAACTACTACTCGATTCTCAGCAGAACCTTCTCCCTGATGAACCGCACGATCTCGATGCTGTCCGTCCAACTCTACAAGCCCGATGTCCTCGTGAATATGAACTTCGACTCCTACGGTGCCATCCCCGACTACGCCAAAGGCGAGGAGATCGCCGCCAAAGGCCGTGA
>CAVCRL010000294.1:0-2971 GCA_963604455.1 Lachnospiraceae bacterium
TCGATCCTACCTTCGTCAAGGTTTGCGCTTGGTACGACAACGAGTGGGGTTATTCCAACAAGGTGCTCGAAATGGCACGTGTTATCGCGAAATAATTAATTCACTTTTTTGCGAATAAGAACAAGGGTGACTAAAGTCTCTTTTTAGTCACCCTTATTTATAATAATCCTACACCCAGTCACTTCGTGACAGCCCCGTGGGGCACGGGGAAAGATTTCCCCGAAAACCTTTCGGTCGCTTCGCTACCTTGTGACTTTTTAATTCTGAATACCAGATAACATAACACACGCGGATTCCGAAAGGATTCCGCCAAATAAAAATCCAACATTATGAAGAAAGTTGTTTTGACACTGCTCTGCGGGGCTATGATTTTCTCTGGTTGCGGTACTTTGAACAAGACCGGACAGGGCACACTTATCGGTTCCGGAGCCGGAGCCATCATCGGAGCCGGAATCGGCGCCGCAATCGGTGACGGCAAGGGCGCTGCAATCGGCGCCGCAATCGGAACAGCCGTAGGCGCCGGCACTGGCGCCGTAATCGGCAAGAAGATGGACAAGAAGGCCGCCGAGCTTGAGGCTCTTGAGAACGCCCAGGTCGAGACCGTACAGGATCAGAACGGTCTCCAGGCCATCAAGGTCACCTTCAACAGCGGCATCCTCTTCCCTACCAACGGATCGACCCTGTCACAGACCTCGAAGAACGAGCTCTCACAGTTCGCCACCAAGATGAGCGATATGCAGGACACCGACATCACCATCTACGGCCACACCGACAACACCGGTTCCGACGCCGTCAACGAACGTCTGTCTAAGGAGAGGGCCCAGTCCGTTGCCAACTACCTGAAGAACTGCGGCATCGCCTCCTCACGTATGACCACCGAAGGCAAGTCCTACTCTATGCCTGTGGCCGACAACTCCACCAAGGAAGGCCGCGCCCAGAACCGCCGCGTCGAGATCTACATCACCGCCAACAAGACGATGATCGAGAAGGCCGAGAACGGCACGCTGTAGGGAATGACTATTCTTTATGAATATAACAGACGCGATGTCTGATGCCAACTGAATATTACCGTATTCTATGGCAATCAGTCATTACACGTTACTGAATATTCATAAAGACAATACTGAATGCCGCGGAACACAGAATCCGCAAAGCGAGTTAGGTTATATCGCACCTGACTCGCTTTTTTGTTTCTCATTAACCAGTATTGACATTATGACAGCTTCATTTACCATAAACCAATAAGCATTCACTGTGACGCATCCGGCACAATATCAAGCTTTCTGAGGTACGAAAACTCTTCCAGGCCAATTTGGTACAGGAGAAAGGTCTCTGGAGTACGAACCGCACTCCCTAATGCGTTTGGTACAGGACAAGTGGTTCTGGTGTACGAACTACACTTCCAAATGCGTTTGGTACAAGATAAGGGCCTCTTGGGTACAGAACGAATCCAAAGAGAATGCAGGTACAAGGGAGACATAATTATAAGATTAACGATCACAATAGGGAACTATATAGGAGTTGACTAACTTAGTCTTATAGGAACGTTGTCCCGGGTGTGGTGTTCCGGACTTCCAGATGCGAGAAACCACGCGCACCTGGAACACCATCGGTCTGATTGCCAGTTAGTTGACATTCCAGGTGCGGAGATATTCACGCACCTGGGAGTCATCGTCCCCGGTACAGGGCATCCTATTGGTGTTCCGGACTTCCAGATGCGTCAAACTATGCACACATGGAACGCCATCGGCCTGAACGACAGTTAGTTACGTTCCAGGTGTGGAGATATTCACGCACCTGGGAGTCGCCGTCTCCGGCACAGGGCATCCAGGAGACTGGAAAATGATTGACGGCTATATCGCCCCAAAATCCTATTGCGCGATCACATTTGGAATGGCAATATTCAGGGATGCGCATCATTATTTTTCTATGGTCAGCAAGAACGTAGAGGCCTACAGCGAATTGGCCGCCGAGATTGATGATGGAGAGTTTCTTACAGACACTGAACTATTTGCGCAGGTTACCAAGATTGTCAAGTCCGACTACGGGCTAAATGTCTTGAAAGATTTAAGCAAGGCCCAGAAGTTGGATCTGGCCCGAAAACTCCACTACGACTACCGTTCATCGAACGGGCAGATCCGTCGCACGCTTGGCTTGACACAGTACGAAGTGGACTCTTTGTTTCCATTAAGCGCAGACAAAAACAGATGACTGCCATCCGCATAAATATTGTGAGCAGAGTCCGGCACAAAAAGGTTGATTCGCGGCATAAAACGAGGTGAAGAGTACGGTTGGTACACAGGAGGGGCCTCTGAGGTACGGAACGTGATGGAGGACACGGTTGGTACACGAGAGGGGCCTCTGAGGTACGGAACGGGATGAGAAGCATAGTTGGTACACTGGAGGGGCTGCTGAGATACGAAAATTCTTCCTTCTCAATTTGGTACAGGAGAAGGGCCTCTGGGGAACGAACTACACTTTGAAACGTGTTTGGTACAGGATAAGGGCTTCTGAGGTACGAACCTGACTTCCAAATGCGTTCGGTACAGGAGAAGGGCTTCTGGGGTACGAACCTGGATGGAGAGGCATAGTTGGTACACTAGAGGGTCTGCTGAGGTACGGAACGAGACGGAGGACACGGTTGGTACACCACAATGGGTTCTGGTGTACGAAATCGTGGAACGAATGATTTGTACACAAAAGGCAGGCTTGCTGTACGAGATGTGTGTATGTGTGTTGCCAGTGCTTTACGACTAGGATAAACAGGATTTGATTACATCAAGCCAGAACCATAGTCACGGAGGCAACTTTGGCTCCCGAAGAGGGAGGGGACCCACCTTAGGTGGGGAGGATTGCCGGAGTGACTATGGTTCTGGCTTGATTAGGTTTAATGCTTGCTAAATAACCGGCCGAGGGATCAGTACTGCCGCGGGCCGAAGATGGAGGTGCCGATGCGGACGATGGTGGCGCC
>CAVCRL010000295.1:0-2934 GCA_963604455.1 Lachnospiraceae bacterium
CGTACTTCACTAAGAAAGGCGTTGACTTTATATATAAAGGTAATCCGCTGATCGATGCGATCGACAATTCGGCGGCCTTCAAGGAGACCCGTGAGGAGTTCCTGGCGAAGACCGGGCTGCCTGACAGGCCGATGATCGCCCTCCTGGCCGGCTCCAGAAACGGCGAGATCAGCTCGATGATGCCGACCTTCATTGAATTTGCCGACAGACTGCATTCCATCCCTGAATATTCAGAATACCGTTTTGTCGTGGCGGCGGCTCCGGCCCGTTCGGAGAGCGACTACACCAAGTACATAGGGGGGCGTGAATATGTCAGCGTGGTATTCGGACAGAGCTATGCGGTGATGCGTCACGCGAAGGCGGCTGTGGTCAATTCCGGCACGGCTTCGCTGGAATGTGTGCTGATCGGGACTCCGCAGGTGGTCGCCTACAAGGGCTCGGACCTCAATTTTATGATAGCCAAATCGATAATCAAGATCCAATATATCAGTCTCGGCAATCTGATCCTTGACAGGATTTGTTTCCGGGAGCTTCTCCAGTACTATTTCACGCCGGAGAATGTGCTGAACGAGGTTCGGAGGATGATCGAGGATGAGGAGTACCGTTCCACTATGCTGTCCGGCTATCAGGAGATCCGTGACGCTCTCGGTGGAGAAGGCGCTTCGGCCGCTGTCGCCAAGGCGATGATTGAGGAATTAAGGAAGTGAGGTAGGCCGAAGGAATTGATTTTAAAATAGATAATACATTGAATATGAAAAGAATGGCGTTGATCGCATTGATGATTGTGGCCGGAACCGTGGCCGCATATTCACAGACAGGGCAGAACCTGCCGAAAGAGATTTATGTCGAGGGAGGGAAGCATCACGTCCAAGGCATAGCGTATGACAAGGCCGCCGGGATGATGTACTTCTCGTTCACCACGAGTTTCCTGAAGACCGATCTCGAAGGCAATGTCATCGGCTCGATCGACCGCATCCAAGGGCATCTTGGCGCGATGACATTCAATCCGGACGACCGGAAGGTCTATGCCTCGCTTGAGTGCAAGGACGATGTCATCGGAGCCGGACTGTCCGCGTTCGCCAAAGGCCGCTCGATGTTCTACATCGCCATAATCGATGTTGACAAGGTGACGGAGGTCGGAATGGACTCCGAGGACAACGACGCTTTCCGAATCGTCTGCGTCAAGGAGGCCACGCACGATTTCCATATGACCGGATTCGCCGATCAGAATTACGAGCACTTCTACGGCTGCTCAGGAATCGATGGCGTGACACTCGCCCCGAAGCTCGGCAAGAAAGGCGGAAAGAATTATCTCTACGTGGCTTACGGCATCTATGGCGACAACGCCCGCAACGACAACAACCATCAGGTGCTGCTCCGCTACGACCTCATTAAATTGAATGAATATGCCGGGAAGGTGAAGTTCGGGGATTTCTATGCCGAAGGCCCCGCCAAGCCTCTGGACAAATATTTCGCCTACACTGGCAACACGAACTGGGGAGTGCAGAATCTGGCTTATGACGCTGAGACTGGAAAGATGTTTATGGCGGTGTACAAAGGCCGCAAGAGCATATTCCCGAATTATGACATATTCGCGTTCGATGTGGCTGCGAAGCCGGGAAAGAGGCCATTGGCCGGGGTGCTTTATGACGTTATGAAGCACAAGGTGATCGGCTCGCAGGAGGCTCCTGTTCCGGGATTCTACTTCAAGTACGGCTCCACTGGAATATGTCCGGTCGGGGACGGCCTCTTCTATTTCGCCGAACCTGGCAAGAACGCCGCCACCGGAAAACAGTACTCCAGAACCCATCTTTATCGCTGGACCGGGGACTCCGCCAAGCCTTTCGACAGGCTTTAAGTTATTTTCTCATAACACTGAGGTCAACGAGTCCCGGGACTCCTTTCACGACAGCCTTGTCGGTGAACTGCCACCAAGTCCAGCCCTCGAAAGCGGGCTGGTCTTTTTCGTAGTGCGCTATCCAGACCGGATAGTTCTCCGTGATCTCCTTGCTGAGATAGTCCTTCGCGAACGACGCCCCGGCATAGACTATCGGCTTCTTGCCGTAATGGTCCTCGATGATTCTGAGCCACTTGAGCGCCTCTTCGTTCAGCCTCTTTCTTGAACCTCCCCGATGTATGGTCTCGATGTCCAGAACCGGAGGCAAGTCCTTGAATCTCAGGTCTCCAACAGTCTTGATGAACAGTCTTGCCTGCGCCTCACCGTCCTTTGAACTCCTGAAGAAATGGTACGCGCCTCTTCTTAGACCTGACCTGCCGGCGTCCAGCCAGTTCCTTTTGAAATCCTTGTCCACCATCGACACCCCCTCCGTGGCCTTTATGAACACAAAACTGACCGGCCGGATGTCCTTGGCCAGATGGTGATCACGGATGGTTTTTCCACGTTTGTCCGTCAGCACGTAAAGTGAATCCCAGACGATGTCTCCGGCGTTGTGATGAGAGATGTCGATCCCGTAGCGCCAGTCTCCGGGCGGAACCTTGGCTCCTGTCTCGTGTGCGCCTCCGTCACCCCGACCGATGAACATAATCACCAGAGTCAGAATGACTGACGCGGCGATGCCGACAGCCGCCCAGGCTCCTATATTCACTTTCCGAGGCTTCCTCTTTTTCCTCCGAGGGCGTTTCGCAGGGGATGTCTTGGCTTTCTGTGCGCCGGCCTTTTTCCTAGCGGCTCCGCTTTTTCCTTTCCCGGAACCTCCACTTTGGGCTTTTCCCACTCCTTCGCTTTTCGCTTTCCCGGCTGCTGAACCTTGAATATTCTTGTTTTTCGCCTCTGGCATATTCATAAAATCCTTGAAACCGCGGCGACAGTGGCCACAGCCTCACAAAATTAATGAATATTTCTCATTATCTTTGTACGCTGTATATTTAAAGGACTATGAACTGGTTCATCGAGATATTCACGGAACCGTCTTA
>CAVCRL010000296.1:0-2909 GCA_963604455.1 Lachnospiraceae bacterium
GGATCAACAACTCCTACTGGCTGTCAGACATCCTCCGCTATTTCCGCAACGGCTATGACTACGACAAGGAGTGGGAGGCCGCGGTAGGTGGCCTGACCAAGGAGTCCATCCGTGACGCCGCCGCCAAACTCTACAACTCCGGCAACTTCGTCGAGGTAGTGATGATGCCAGGCGAGACCACCGAAGCTGAGTAATGAATATATTCCCGGACATTCCGTCCGGATAAACGATAAAGAGGACGACTTAATCAGTCGCCCTCTTTGTCTTAATAAAACATTCAAAATCTAATAGGTATATGGACATATCGGCAACTTGGCCCCGGTCTCTCCGTCGCCAATTCTACCTCAAGTCCTCAATCTGTTCAGAAGACAACCCCGTAGCGATCTTAATCTGATCAGTGGGGATGCCCAAAGTCAACAATGACTTTGCGACCTCGGCCTTGCCTTGTTCGGAGCCTTCCTTAAAGCCTTTGCGGTAACCTTGCTGCTCGGCACCCTTGATGTACGGGCGCATTTCTTTTTCTGTCATCATATCACTGAAATAGTTGTCAATCTCCTTGTCATCAAGGCCGCTGATGCGCATAGCCCTTTCCAACTTACTGAACTTCGCATCTTTTTCTGACCTCGACTTGGCAAATATAGCGAAATTTCTGAATATCCGGCACCATCCAGCGATGGGACTGTCATATTCATCATTGTAGCGCATAACTCTTGGTAATTCAAGAAGAAAGAACGACATTTGGCCGCCAAAAGGCTCTCCGGTTTCGATTTCCTGAGTACGATAATGATAGAGGATCTTGTCATCAGGAGAATTCGGATGCTCGTCCTCGTAATTCATAATGCAGATAACCTTGACCGGAGCCAGAACATAGTCTTCATCTCCACGTTTGATCTGCCTTGTCACAAGTCTTGATCCATAGAAGAATAACCGGTCGCGCTGGTCGAAACGTGAGGCTTTCTGCATTTCCACCAAGATGGTTCCCTCTGGAGTCTGGCAGAGGAGGTCAAAGAGTATCCTTTTATCCGATGGGGCAACCTCCGTGAGTTCTGTATTGCGGAACTCCACAGATGAGATATCCTCTTTAAGAATATCATTCAAGAGTGTGATGAGAAGGTCTGGATGATTTTGGAACAAGTACTTGAATGCCCAGTCACAGGTCAGGTCGAGATATTCAGGTGTGGCGAGACTCTGGGCGTAGGAGTCCTTTTCTTCTTCCGACATACCGTTGAACCGGCTGTCTTTTTCGATGAGCCGCCGGCAATGTTCGTACCGCTTGAGGTAGAGCCTCTCCTCGGATATGGTCTCTTGGTTAATGGTTGTTTGGCCGGTCGCGTCTTGGATGCCGACCTTAGTTGTCTCCGAATTCTCCATAGTTGAAGTAGTTTTTAATGATGTCAAATTGGTTCGGGATCTGTTCCCGAATCCACACGCAATATCGGCATTGTAAACGTGAAAAAAGAAAAGAAAAATATACGAATCATAAGAAACGTAAATTTTTTCGGTAAATACCCCCTAAAAAACGCCCCTACGACAATTTTGCGAACGTTTGCAAAACCGCCATAGGGGCTTGTGATATTTATGTGAAAAATGCTACAACTCCTTGAGGAAGCGGGCCATAGCGCCGAGGAAGTCGCTTCTATATTCCTGAATAGGGTCGTTGCAGTACTTGGCGTTGCGGAAGCCGTAGCCGTGGCCGCCGCCAGGGAAGGCGTGCATCTCGCAAGGAACGCCATTCTTCACGAGGGCGTTGAAATAGCGCACTTCGTTCTCCGGCGGAACACCATAGTCATTGGAACTGAATATGATGAATGTTTTTGGCGTGTCCGCGCTGACCTGTTTGTCCAATGAATATCTTTCCTTGAGGGCCTCGAATTTCTTCTTGTCGGCATCCCAACTCTCGAAATCCTTCCCCTTCCTGTTGTACCAGCCCTTCTCGGTTCCGATCAGGTTGTTGAAACTGCCTTCGTGGCCGACTCCCGGCTCGGAGGAGATCACCGGATAGACAAGGATTGAGAAGTCCGGTCTTGTCTCGGCATCGATGTACTGAGTGGAGGCTGTGGCCGCGAGATGTCCACCGGCTGAGAATCCCATAATGCCGATCTGCTTCACACCCCACTCCGGAGCGTAGTGACGGCAGTAACGGAACACATTCTGCACATCGTTCAGCGGCACGTTCCAGTGGCCGTAAGGCAGACGGTACTTGAGCACGGCCGCACTGATTCCCTGGCTGTTAAGCCATTCGGCGGCGTACTGTCCCTCGTGCACATAGGCTGTGAACCAATAGGCTCCGCCCGGGCAGATGATGACCATCTTTCCGTTCGGATTCTTGGCCAGATAAAGCTCGAACCTTGCGCTGTCACCGGTGAATTTCAGATTCATATCCTTGGTCAGTTCCTCCGGCTTCGTGCAGCCGTTTGACTCTCCAGGGCCGAGTGTTATGCCCTCGATCCCCTTATCGACATTCTGTCCTTCCGGGTACAGATAGACAACCTTGTCCGGCTTGCATTTGAACTGCTCTCTGGCGACTTTCGGCAACTCCTTCTTGCCGTTCACGCTCTCAAGCTGCTGGCCGAGCCATCTTTCCAGTGCCGCCGAGAACTCCGGCCTGCACGATCCCAGATTGTCCTTGCAGACCTTAGGGTCAAGGCCGATGCTCAGGTCAGTGAACCCCCAGCCGTGACCTCCTTTAGGATAAATATGAAGCTCAGCCGGAACCTTGTTCCTGACAAGGGCCTGATAGAATTTCACGGAGCTTACAACCGGAACAGTCTTGTCGTAGGTGCTGACACCGATGAACGTCGGGGGAGTGGTAGGGGTGACATCACGATAGGTGGTGTACATTTTCTTCAGCCCGTCATATTCATTCAAGCCATTGTACCATTGGCCGAAAGGTTTGTCCTCCCTGCCGG
>CAVCRL010000297.1:0-2890 GCA_963604455.1 Lachnospiraceae bacterium
GCGCTGAGCTTGCCGAAGTGTCGAAGGGCCACCTTGTTTTGTGAAATATATTTGTGGGTTATAAAATTATTACCTATATTTGCCGGTGAGAAAACGATTAGAGGATGCCGACAATATTCTACTTCTTTGGCTTCAGATTTATGTTCTATGCCAATGATCACTGGCCTATTCACGTACACGTTGTGAAAGGTAACATCAGTGCCAAGTTTACTATATTCCCTGTTAGTCTGATAGAGAACAATGGCCTGAAGCCAACGGAACTGAAAATGGTCGAAGCCGTGATAGAAGAGAATGTGGAAGTGATCGCGGAACATTGGAACCGCTTCTTCAATAAATTGAGTGATAAATGATTAATGTGACAGAAATATGGTTGACAGATTCCGCTGTGTGGATTCGTACAGAGGATGGAAGGGAGGCGAAAGAGCGTTTCTCTGACTATCCGAGGTTGAAATATGCCACAGAGGAGCAGCGGTGTAATTTCGTGTCTGACGCGAACGGAATCCATTGGCCGGAACTTGACGAGGATCTTTGCTTTGAAAGTTTTTTTGACAAGAAAGACCAGACAATCCTTTACAGGATATTCATTGAACACCCAGAGCTTAACGCTTCTGCCATAGCGCGCCGTATGGGAATCTCACAAAGTCTCTTTGCCCAGTATATCAGCGGCACCAAGAAGCCATCAGAAGCCCGCTTAAACCAAATTCTGGAACAAATCCGTGCCATCGGCCGTGATTTGTCCCAGATTTCAGCCTGAATCCCCGGGCACTGAGCCTGTCGAAGCGCCCGGGGATTTTATACAGCAAAATATTACTCCGCGTAGAGGGAGATGATGTTGAGGATGACCTGAGAGGCCTTCTCGATGCTCTGGAGAGGAACGAACTCCATCTTGCCGTGGAAGTTCAGACCTCCTGCGAATATGTTCGGGCAAGGCAAGCCCTTGAAACTCAAGTTGGCGCCATCGGTGCCGCCACGGATTGGCTGGATCTTTGGTTTGATTCCGGCCATCTCCATCGCCTTAACGGCTTTCTCCACAACGTGATAGTGTGGCTCCACCTGCTCGCGCATGTTGTAGTACTGATCCTTGATCACAGCCGTGGCCGTGTCCTCGCCGTACTTCACATTGATGAAGTCCACGCACTTCTGCATAATCGCCTTTTTGCTCTCGAATTCCTTCCGGTCGTGGTCGCGGATGATGTAGGTGATGTCCGCCTCTTCAACCGAGCCGTTGAACCCGACAATGTGGAAGAATCCCTCGTACCCTTCTGTATATTCAGGTCTCTGCTGGACCGGCAGCAAGCCGTTCAGTTCCGTCGCGATCAGAATGGCGTTCTTCATCTTGCCCTTGGCGTAGCCAGGATGCACATTCCTTCCTTGAATATGAATCTTCGCCGAAGCCGCGTTGAAATTCTCGAACTCCAGCTCCCCGATCTCGCCGCCATCCATCGTGTAGGCATATTCAGCCCCGAACTTCTTGACATCGAATTTGATGACCCCGCGCCCGATCTCCTCGTCCGGCGTGAATCCGATCTTGATCTCACCGTGCTTGAACTCAGGATGCTCCACGATATACTGCACCGCGTCCATAATCTCCGCCACACCTGCCTTGTCGTCCGCGCCGAGCAGAGTGGTCCCGTCCGTGGTGATCAGCGTCTGTCCGACATAGTGAAGCATCTCCGGGAACTCCGAAGGCTTCAGCGCCAGGCCCGGCACACCTTTTAAAGGAATATCCCCGCCGTCATATTCATTGATTATCTGAGGTTTGATGTCCGCGCCCGATGCGTCATGAGCTGTGTCCACGTGGGCGATGAAGCCGATCGCCGGCACTTTCGCCTCGATGTTCGAAGGGATCGACCCCATCACGTAACCATATTCATCAAGAGTGGCTTCCACTCCGAGAGCCTGAAGCTCGTCGCGCAGCATCCGCAGCAGATTGAGCTCTTTCTCCGCCGAAGGCTGGCTCTCTGATTCCTCGTTCGACTGAGTGTCAACGCTGACGTACCTCAGGAACCTGTCCAAAACTTTTTCCATATTCATTAAAATTATTCCTTAGCCCTCAAAGAAGCGATCACCGTGTAGGCGATGATTCCGATGAACGGAATGATCGCGATGGCCTCACCGTATTGCGCATTCCATCCCGCCATAAACCAATCCACGTTGAAGAACTTCAGCAACGCGCTCACAACACCCATCAACGCACCGCCGGCGATAAATCCCGAAGCTATCAGCGTACCCTTGTTCAGACGGGCCTCGTTCAGAGCCTTGTCCTTCGAGCGTGTGCTCACGTACCAGGAGATCGCGCCTCCTACCAGCAACGGCAGGTTCAAATCGATCGGAATGAACATTCCAAGTGCGAACGCCAATGCCGGTATCTTGAAGAAAGTCAGCACGATGGCAAGCACCGCGCCGATTCCGTAAAGCAGCCACGGAGCGCCGCCGCCGTTCATCATCGGCTGGATCACCGCCGCCATCGCATTGGCCTGAGGAGCCACGAGAGCCTGGTCGCCGACGAATCCATAAGTCTTGTTAAGCACGAGCATCACGCCGCAGACAGTCGCCGCCGCGACAGCCACGCCCACGAACTTCCAACCTTCCTGCTTCTTAGGCGTGCTGCCGATCCAGTAGCCGATCTTGAGGTCGGTGATGAACGAACCCGCCACCGAAAGCGCCGTGCAGACAACTCCACCGATGATCAGGGCCGCGGCCATCCCCGCGTTGCCCTTAAGTCCCACAGCCACAAGGATAAGCGCGGCGATAATCAGCGTCATCAGCGTCATTCCGCTCACCGGATTTGTGCCCACGATGGCGATGGCGTTGGCCGCCACGGTTGTGAACAGGAACGAGATGATCGCCACGATCAGCAGCCCGACAACCGCCTGCCAGATGTTGTTCA
>CAVCRL010000298.1:0-2875 GCA_963604455.1 Lachnospiraceae bacterium
TTCAGGGAGCGGCTGCTTGACGGATCTGTCACCGACACTGTGGGCACGGTGTCGAAATGGAAACTTCAGAACCTCCGGCAAGGCATCAGCGTCGCCGTCGCCACGGTCATCTGGAGTGCTTTCTGCCTCAACGAGATCTGGGCCGACATCACGACCGATACATCTCATCTTGTGTTCGTGGCAGTCCTCTACATCTTTGTCCTGAGCACTGTCGGCGGCCGGTACCACAGAATCCACAAAGTCACCACCGACCTGTTGAAGCAAATCGACAGCCTACGGTAATATCCCCGTGGTGGTAAACTAACTGAAAATAAGATAATTAGATAGGCCCTCTCCCACCGATATAGGCAAGAGAGTGCCTATCTATGTTATTTACTTATAAGTCTTTATCTGTCACGTCACATTGACGGTTGTTTAGTGAATTACCTGACAGCCATATGACTAAGATGAACCAAAAAATGTGATATTTTATGTTAATTATTGTCTAAAAATGTGAAAATTTCTCTATTTTTGCCTCTGAAAATGTGATTTCAATTATGGAACTTCTTAATAGAAAAATAGATACGTTTCTTGAATATTGGAAAGCCAATGAAGAACGGAAGCCTCTTATTGTCAAAGGAGCAAGACAGATTGGCAAATCGGAGTCAATCAGAGCGTTCGGAAAGAAGAATTACGAGTCTGTGATTGAGATCAATTTTGTTCTGCAGAAAAAGTTCAGGGCGATATTTGATGACGGGTATGAGGTTGACACCATAGTCAAAAACATATCCTTGCTTGAGCCATCGTGGATGTTCATACCTCACAAAACCTTGATTTTCTTCGATGAACTCCAGAAGTGTCCGGATTGCGCGACTTCCCTGAAATCATTCTGTCAGGATCGTCGTTATGACGTGATCTGTTCAGGTTCCCTGATGGGGATCTACTATGAGGAAATAGAGTCCAATGCCGTTGGTTACAAGGATGACTATGATATGCATTCTATGGATTTCGAGGAGTTTCTCTGGGCCAAAGGATATTCTCCGGAGCAGATTGAGGATATCTATATTCATATGAAAACACTCACTCCTTTCACAAAGCTGGAGCTTGACACGATTACAGGTGTTTTTCGGGATTATATGATTGTCGGAGGTATGCCTGAAGTCGTGAGAACATACATTGAGAATGGCCATTTTGGCGGAACACTTGCGATTCAGAGGCAATTGTTGAAGGACTACGAGGAGGACATAACCAAATATGCGAAAGAGACAGACAAAGCGAAAATCCTTGCTGTATATAACCATATAACCACATTTTTGGCTAAGGAGAACAAGAAATTTCAAATCACGAAAGTTGCCAGAAATGCCAGGAGCCGTGAATATGTAGGAAGTGTAGAATGGCTTAGTGAAGCCGGTGTAGTCAACATTGCTTATTGTCTTGGGAATGTGGAGCTTCCTCTGAAAGGAAACTATGATCCGTCAAATTACAAGATATATTATCACGATACAGGTCTGCTGATAGCGTCTCTTGACGAGGAGGCTCAGGAAGACTTGAGGGCGAACAGGAACTTCGGAACTTACAAAGGTGCGATTTACGAGAACATTGTCGGTGAGATGCTGATAAAGTCTGGATATGAGCAGTTATATTTTTACAAGCGTGACAACCCGTCGCTTGAAATGGATTTCTTTGTGAGAGACAAGGATTCCCTAATTCCCGTAGAAGTTAAGGCAAATGATGGATCGACAGCCTCTTTGAACAACCTCATTGACTGGAAGTCTTACCCTGATGTCCATTATGGTATTAAACTAGGCTATAAGAATATAGGATGGAACGGAAAGTATTACACTTTCCCGTATTTCCTGACGCTTTTCCTGAAACGCTTTTTGAAAGACAGATCGACTTTTGAAAGAGTTGTGGCAGATAATTGATTGATAATAAAATAATTAAATAGATATCCTCCTACCACATAAGACTAGGAGGACACTTGCCTTTATTGTTGATAGTAACGTAATTAGCCTCCACGACCATCTTATTATTGCTTTAATGCGCTGAAATGGTCAGCAAGGTCACCGAGCTTGTCGAAGTGACCGGTCAAGAAATGGCGTGTAGCTTCCAATGCGAGCCGAAAAATGTGATGCTGAAATGAGACTCAATCAGATGGCAGGTCTGTGAATATTGTATATATTTGCAAGATTAACTGTAATACAAGATTAACTGTAATAGAGATATTAGGCAATGAATAATACAATTACCATTAACCGAAACTTGGCAGGAATATATTTCATAGGTATTCTGCTGTGTGCCCTAACGTTGTCATCATGTGCTAACAAGGAGGTAAACCGGGCATTGTCCCATGCTGATGAACTGATGTGGACCAAGCCCGACAGCGCTCTGTCGGTGTTGGAGTCGGTTGACACTACCGCTATGTATGGCAAATCTCAGAAAGCGAGATATTCGTTACTCTATTCGATGGCCCTTGACAGGAACTATGTTGAGACCACGGATGCTCGCATCATAATGCCAGCCGTAAAATATTACGAGCGTCACGGCTCTCAGGATGACCGGCTCAAGGCGTTGTTTTACTTTGGGCGAATGCAGGTAAATGCTCGAGAGTATGACAAGGCGGTGGTGACTCTGTCCAGAGCGTTGGAACATTCAGATGAGGTCAGCGATATGCGGATGCTTGGTTTCGCCTATTCGGAGGTAGCGTATTCATATTCGCAGACAAAGAATTTTTCTGAAAGCCGTCAGTACTATAGTAAGGCTGAATCTTGCTTCAATCAGGCTGGAGAACACTACAATTCTTGTATGATGCTGCTGGATAAGGCTAATGATTGCGTTAGTAGCCTTGCTTGGTCTGAGGCGGACTCTTTATTAAAAAACATTGTCGCTGATGAAT
>CAVCRL010000299.1:0-2870 GCA_963604455.1 Lachnospiraceae bacterium
TGTATCGTGCGCAGGAAGAACTGCTTGCGGCTTGGCAGATTGATTCCAGCGATGTGAATCTGGCATATTCAATCGCGGCGGTTTACGCCGACAGCAACCGTCCTTTTGAGAAGGAGGTGAAGCCGTGGCTCGACAAGGCGATGGATATGCTTCAGCCGGATCCGCTGATTATGTTCAGGCTTTATCAGCAATATGGTCTCGGAGAAGCGAAACTTTTCCATTGGGACGAGGCTATCGCTCATTATCAGAAGGCATACGGTCACAATCCGAAATTCATCTCCGCCCTTACCAACATCGCCTATTGCTACGAACAGAAAAAAGACTACAAATCCGCCCTCGAATGGTACGAGAAGTACCTGAAAGTCGCCAAACCAGGTTCACGAGGCTACAATTTCGCCACCCAAAGCGTCAAGTACCTCAAAGGTGAGCTCTTTATGGAAGACAAGTAAGGCGACATATTCATCATCATAAAAGGCTGCGGTTCCGGATAAATTGCGTATATTGCCGTCACTAAAACAGACGGTTATGAGAAAGATTCTGGTTTTGTCGGTGATGATGTTGGCTTTGTGCCCGGTTATGGACGGGCGGGAGGCCAGAGTTGCTGAATATTCAGATATTAACGGACATTATCTCAAGAGGGAGTGGAGGAAATATGAGCGGCTTTCCAGGCGTGACAGGCCGGAGAAAGAGATCGCTCTGCTGACGTTCATCAAGGAACAGGCACAGAAGAACCGACTGGACAAGGATTACTACGATGCGGTGGTGACTATCGGCACGACACAGGCGCGGAGGAACTGGAAGCTGCGGGACTCTTTGAGAAACGTATTGACGGAAGAGTTCATCAAGGCCGGAAAACCCATAATGGCATATTCATTAATCAATTCGAGGGATTTGGGACGGCAGAAATTTGACGCGCTGCGGTTCGCGGAGGATAATGCCGAGGTCTTGAAAAAAGGAAAGAATGATGATTTTTGGCGGCGCGGCTACTGGGGCGACGGCTATGTCTGCGACCACAAATTCATCCCTAATGACTATGAATATATTCTTTGGCGTTGTCTGTCAGACGCTTCCGCGCACGACAAGGCTTTGGGTCTCTTGAAGGATGCGGTCGCCGGGAGCTTTCCACAATCTGCGTTGCTTGCCTACAGTGAGGCGCTTCGCAAGAGTGGAGAGAATGAACTGGAACGCCTCGCCTCTGACTGGAGCGGAAGCGCGGTGGCCTTGCTGCCGAGGAAGGTGCTGCTTAAAAGGGAATATGATCGGTTGATCAAGGAGGGCGGAACATCGCGACAGTTTGCCGAGCTTGACTCCAAATGTCTGGCTTTCGAGAAAGAGCGGGAGTCGTATATTCCGAAATATGTAAGTTCGGATCTTCTCTTTGTTTCCTCTAATGATGTGAATAAGATCATCGCTGAGGAATGTGGAGGTGCGATTTCGTCATTGATTGATAGGTTGGAGGATAAGGATGTTTCCGTGTTGGTCCGTGAAGACACCGTGCTGGTCCGGTTCAGGAATATCAAGTCGGCCAATCTGTCGGTTGATAGTCAGGGTAAGAGTGTGTTCCGTAAAAGGCTTGATAATCAGGTACGGAGTTTTTATGTCTGGGACACAGTGAAGGTGGCTCTGCCTGAACTGGAAGATGGTGATTATAGAATCAAGGTGTCCGGCTTAGGGAAAGAGGCAGAGATCTCGTACGTTCACAAGACAGTGTCCGTTGCTGTCAGGAAGCAAGGGGGTGGATTTGCGATTTTCCCGGCGGATTACATCACCGGAGAGCCTTTTAAGGAGGTTGATGTCAAGATGACGAGAGGGGAGCGGGTGCTCTCGGCGCATCTGAGCATTGATGGATTCACGTTATTGCCTTCCGAGATGCAGGAACTGGCGGCTAAGAAGTCCGGGCTTGAGTGCAAGGTTGTCTGCTCGGTGACGGATGGGAAATCGGTTCGGCTCAGCAAGGAAGTTGTCATTGTCAAGGCATCGTATCTTGACCGTCCGGTCACTGAGCTTGTCGAAGTGCCCGTAGGAAATCATTCTGAAACCGAAACCTACGGCCGACTATTCAACGACCGTGGAGCCTACAAACCCGGCGACACAGTCCGGTTCAAAGCAGTGATGTTCCGCGGAGATATTCATAAACAATTGGAGGTCATCGGGGAAGAAAAGGCATTCAAGGCCACGCTGTTCGATTCTCAGATGAATATGATCGAGGAAAAGTCGTTCCGCACCAACGATTTCGGCTCCTTCGCCGGAGAGTTCGTCATTCCGAAAGGGCGACGCAACGGGCTGTTCAAGATAGCTGTTGCCGATGGCGAAAAGGAGATTACGTCCAGAATGTTCAGGGTAGAAGACTTTGTCCTGCCGACATTCGATCTGACCTTTGATGAGCAGGAATCACTTTATTTCGCCGGAGATTCCGTGACTGTTTCCGGAAAGGTCGAGAGCCTCTCGGGGCATAGCCTCGCTTCCGCACGGATGACGTTAAAGGTGTCGTGTGACGGGAAGACAGTGGATGAAAAAGAGATAAAGTCCTCATCAGACGGACGCTTCAGTTATAGATTCAAGGCGAAGGATCAAGGACGATATTCAGTCGATGTGACCGTGAAGGACGAGACAGGGGAGACCAGAGAGTTTGACACGGCGGTCAATGTCAATAATGTGATCAAACTTGATATCCATTTGGCTAACGGCACCGACGGGGATCTGCTGCTTACTGATCTGAACAAATCGGGAGAGGCCTCGCAGGGAATCGTGACCGGGGACAAGGCGGTATTTGCGTTGGAAGTCCGTGACAGATTCAGTAAAAAAGTGAAGTCTGAGATTCGCTATGACTTCTTGGACATTTCCGGAACAGTCTTGCAGACAGGTAAATG
>CAVCRL010000300.1:0-2866 GCA_963604455.1 Lachnospiraceae bacterium
CTCCAACTCATCAACTATGCGTTGCTGCTCGGCAATGGATGGAATAGGAATTTCAAATTTTTCCAAATCGGAGAATCGAAGATTCGTAATACCAATGCCATTACCTACTTGAGAAAGGAATGAACGATAAGCGGAAGACTGGCAAGCGTAGAATATGTATTTGGCAGAGACTTCCGGTGACGGGACAATCAAGCCCATAAAGCCGCCAAAAGCATAATCCATATCTTTCTCAATGAAAGCGACTTTACCCACGTGCTGCTTGCTGCCATTGGACATACAGATAAAGATAGTATTCGCCTTCAACTTTTTGTCATTAGGAATGATGAAATCCTCACGGAGATACTTAATCTCGCTCAAATCCAGTGAACTTGCCTCAAGGTTTATGTTATTTGACCGCAGCACGCACTTTGAGGACAATGATGCTTCATCGCCTTTGCTGTACGTCAATCCTCTACGAAAGGATGCTATATTTCCAAGTCGTTTTATCATAAACCCTACAGATACTTTTCACGGAACTCCTTAAGAGCCCTGGTTATCTCATTCTCGTAATCATCCAACTTGTCCAAGAGCTTGTCGCTGGACTCATACTGCACTTTCTCCACCTTCACCTCACGATACTTGTTGAGTGAAAGGTTATAGCCGTTGCGGCGGATCTCCTCAACCGGCACAAGGAAACTCTGGTCCTGACGGGTGCGCCCTGCCTCCGCTGACATATTCCTGTAGCGGGAAATCACATCCGGAATATCATTCTCTTCCACTGGGTTGCGCTTCTGGTCCAGCGAGAAGCCGTCAGCCTTCATATCGTAAAACCACACCTTATCCGTGCCGCCGGCATTGGTCTTCGAGAAAACAAGTATGGCCGTGGAAACACCGGAATAAGGGAGGAACACCCCGGAAGGCATCGAGATCACAGCCTTAAGGTGCTGACCATCCACCAGTTCCTTGCGGATGGCTTGGTGAGCCGCTGACGCGCCGAAAAGAACGCCGTCAGGAACGATGCTGGCGCAACTGCCGCCGATCTTGAGCATACGGACAAACAGTGACAGGAACAAAAGTTCGGTTTTCTTTGTGTTAGCCACCGCCAGCAAGGACTTTGAGATATTCCCTCCGTCAATGCTTCCCGCAAACGGAGGATTGGCGAGTATGAGGTCGTAGCAGTCCGCGTCTTCGTTCTCCGGCGAAAGGCTGTCCTGCCATTTGACATCCGGGGCATCCACACCGTGCAGCATCAGGTTCATCGCCCCGATACGGAGCATTGTCGTGTCCGTGTCGAAACCGTGGAACATACGGGTCCTGTAATGCTCCATATTGGCTTTCCTCATCAGTTCGGTTCTATGGTGTTCCTGGACGTACTTCGCAGCCTCGACAATGAATCCGGCTGACCCCATTGCAGGGTCACATATCTCCCAATCCACTCTTGGTTCCATCAACTCCACCATCATACGGATAATGTGGCGAGGGGTGCGGAACTGGCCATTGTTACCGGACGCCGCCATCTTCCCAAGAATATATTCATAGACATCCCCCATCGTGTCCCGGTCGGTCATATCAAGGTTCTGGATGCCATCCACAATGCGTACAAGAGTGCGGGGATTCTGAATCATAAACACAGCCGACTGCATAAAGCGGCTGTAGGCAGACTGCTTGCCCTCATTCAGATTCTTGATGAACACGAACACATCGTTGCGGACGAGCGCGAACATCCGTGACGGTTCCTCGTGACGGAAGTTCTTCCAACGCAGCTCGCTGTACGGGACATCCCGGTCTGTCTCAGGGTTATGCCACATCGCGTCTTTCTTGAAAACAAGATCGTCAGGCTCTATGCCCAACGCCAGAGCATTCGCCTCCTTCTTATCCTGCGCGTCATCCAGCATCTTCATAAAGAAGAGGTAAGTCATCTGCTCCAGAATGGTCATCGAGTTGGTGATCCCCCCTGTCCAGAATGTATCCCAGATTTGGTCTATCCTATTTTTGATCTCGCCTGTAATCATATATTGCCTTTAGTTTCAGTTTCCATTTGCAAAGTTAGCATTTATGTGCGCAAGGTATCTGCATAGTGTTAAAAATTCAAGAAATAACTCTCCCTATCAAATTTTATGTTGTCAGAGTTGAGTCTTCTTGTTTTATCTATGGCCGCTTGCATATCATCAAGAAAGTTCTTCATTGCCAATAAGTGTGACTTCATAGGCTAACACTTTCAATAATCATTCTGTTCCTTCCGGCAATTTCGATTACCAATGGAACGATTAAGTGAGCGATTAAATTCATCTTTGTTGGGGACGTTGGCACTCATCAAAGCGAATCCTGGCATTCAGAGGAAAGAAATTGTCGCCGAAACCGGAAAGGGTGATGCGACAATTGGACGCCATTTAGTCTCTTTGATTGAAAAGGGCCTAATCGAGCACAGGGGTTCAAAGAAAACTGGCGGCTATTACACCAAATAGTTCATAATTCCATCAAAGCTTATCTTCCATAAGTTCCATCAACTGATGGAAATATTCAAGGGTACAGATTGCCGATGTCACCGATGGATATGTAGTAGCGGACGACATCGAATACGCCTTTCAGAACAAGCTCTCGATCTGGATATTCGAATTCATCTACTAGCACGCTCTCTGACAGGAGCGCTTCTACCTCATATTGCTTCCGTCAGTAAGTGATTGAACCTCAACAAGTGCAAATATCTCCTTTATTGATCCCGTCAAGGTGCGTTAATCCTCAACGAGCGCATATTCCCCTTTTTCCGCGCCAGTCGAGGTACATTTGAACTCCGATAAGCTCAATATGAGGCATTATCGTGCTTTTAAAGTTCGGAGGTTATTCCTTGCTGTCCTCGATGGAGTCGCGGACGGTGCGGAGGTACTTG
>CAVCRL010000301.1:0-2865 GCA_963604455.1 Lachnospiraceae bacterium
CACTGGATCCTGTAGCGGTGATTGTCTTTGAGGCGACAATCCATTTCTCTTCCCAGCTTTTGCCATAAATCGCAGATTCTCCATCTGATTTATTACAACCGGCAGAGATAATGGAAAAAAGAAACAATGTAATGAAAATAAGTCGTTTGTTCATAATAAGTCGTTGTCCAAAGTTTTACAAAAAAAAGAATGATTCTCAATCGTTAAGAATAATCATAGGCAATTCCGCTTCTATGATGTTAATAGACCTGTCTCCTATGTTGAGTCTATTGCTAGTCACGACTACGGTACTGCCAGGCCACTAAGTCTAGGATCATATACAGTACTATATCGCAAATATATAATACATTACACAAAAAAACAAGAGAAGATATTCGCACCTGGAAGAACAACTTATTAGTTATCAGGGCAATAGTGTTTTAGGTGCGGGCGGTTTTGCACACCTGGAAGTCCAGAGCATCAATAGAACGCTCTGTAACGAGGCTTCTGGCTCCCAGGTGCGCGAATATGTTCGCATCTGGAACGCCAAACAGATCATTACCAAGCTGATACAGTTCCAGGTGCGCGTGGTTTTGCACACCTGAAAAAACGGGAGGCCAGCGGGTTTCGTGGAACAGAAAACGTACGGCAGAGGGTCTTTATATGTACCAATGGTCTAAGGTATGCCATTGGTACAGGAAACGCACTTCCGGTGTACCAACAGCGAAGGACAAACGATTGAAAATCAACAAAAAAGTATCCTCCTTCTACCGAATACGCTCGGCGGCCTCGATTTTTCAGTTGAAAATCAACAAAAAAACACCCTCCTTCTGCCTGGAATGGGGACAAGGAGGGTGCGTCAAAATATTCATTTACAAAAGTTTGCGCTCCAGGGTTGAGGGGAGGCTCGCTCTTCCAACGACACCAGGCAAGGCTTCAAGGCCAGGCCAGGAGGCCGCATCGGGGAAGGCTATCGTTCCCAGGCGAGGGCGGAGGCGCCGAGGATGGCGGCGTCAGACTCCTTGAGCTGGGAATATACGAGCTGGACCTTGTTCTTCCAGAGAGGGAGGACATTGTCGTTCATCGAACGGAGGATCGGCTCGGTAAGAAACTCCTTGCTTCTGGCGAGACCGCCGAAGAGGACGATGGCCTCAGGAGCGGAGAACGCGATGAAGTCGGCGAAAGCCTGGCCGAGGAGAGTCCCGGTATATTCAAAGATCTTAATGGCAAGGGCATCGCCTTCCTTTGCGGCCTCATAGACATCCTTTGAGGAGATGCTGTCAAGGCTGCGGAGAGCCGATGGTTGATCGCTCATATCCAGCCACTCACGGGCTGTTCTGGCGACTCCGATCGCTGAGCAGTAGGTCTCAAGGCAACCGTTTCTTCCGCAGTTGCAGTGACGGCCGTTGTGGCGCACGATCGTGGTGTGGCCAAGCTCACCGGCAAATCCGTCGTGGCCATAGACCATCTCACCGTTGATGACGATTCCGCTGCCGACACCGGTTCCGAGGGTGATCATAATGAAATTCTTCATTCCCCTCGCGGCGCCGTAGGTCATCTCACCCATCGCGGCGGCATTGGCGTCGTTGGTAAGGGTAACAGGGATGCCGCCGACAGCCTCGCTAAGCATCTGGGCGAAATGGATCGATCCGCTTCTGCCCCAGGAGAGGTTCACGGCGTTCTCGATGTCACCGGTGTAGTAGTTGGCGTTAGGAGCGCCCACACCGATTCCACGGATCTGCCCTTCTGCTCCGGCATCGGCGATGATTTTCTTCAGAGCCGCTGCAAGTTCCTCGATGTAAGGCTCGACCGTAGTGTAGGAGTCTGAACGGATGACTGTCTGGGCGAGCACGGTTCCGCGCGCGTCAACAACCCCGCATTTGGTGGTCTGACCACCGACATCTATTCCTATTACAAGATTCTGTTCCATAGTATTGTGTTATGACAAGTCCCGGCGGAGGACTTCCACCGGGACGGAATTTCTAATTAATTATGCGGTCTTCTTTACCTTAGAACCCAAGAGGGCATACCAAAGGATGTAGGCGACAGCGATTATGACAACGACGTAGCTCATCAGGTAGCCTGAGAAGTCGGCCACAGCACCCTGGATGAGAGGGAGGATACCACCACCGCAAACCATCACCATAAACAGGCCGGAAGCGATTGAGGTATATTTTCCAAGACCCTCGACAGCGAGGTTGAAGATCGCGCCCCACATAACCGATGTGCAGAGACCGCAGAGGATGAAGAACATAACTCCGATCGGAATCTCGGCGAGGGAGAATGAGAGCTGTGACGTGATCGCTGGGAACTTCACGGTTGTCGTGTCACCAAGTATCATTCCAAGGAGCAGGAATATGATCGCGACAGTCGAAACGAAGCTGACCATAGCGCGGCTTGAGACCTTGCCACCAACGGAAGCGCCCACGAGACGGCCGCAAAGCATAAGGAACCAGTACATTCCGACGATGGTTCCGGCAACCGCCGCACTGATGCCGATCTCGGCTGATGTCATATAAAGATTGACGAAGTTAGGAATACCGACCTCGACACCGACATAAACGAATATGGCGATGATGCCAAGTACAAAATGCTTGAATGAGAGAGCGCCCTTCACACTTTCGCCCATAGTGAGCTGTCCGGAGTTTCCGGCGGCAGCAGCAGCCTCAAGCTCAGGCTCAGGAATCTTCGAGAAGGAGATGATGATGAACGCAAGCGCGAATATGCCCATAGCGATGAAAAGCGCAGGGTTCGCGTCAGCGATCTGAGTGTCCTTGGTAACGTCACCGATCAGGTAGCCGACAAGCACAGGCACGATGGTGGCGCTCAGAGAGTTGCAGGATCCGCCCCACTGGATGAGCTGGTTACCCTTGTTGCCGCCACCGC
>CAVCRL010000302.1:0-2863 GCA_963604455.1 Lachnospiraceae bacterium
TGCCCTCGTTGTCCACGAACATCACACGGTCGGCGTCACCGTCATAGATGACACCCACATCCGCGCCTGTCTTCTTCACCAAAGCCTGAAGCGGCTCGACATTCTTAGGAATCAGCGGGTTAGGCTCGTGGTTCGGGAAATTGCCGTCCAGTTCTTCGAATATGTATGCCGGCTCATCACCGAAGATCTCACGGGCATAAAGGCTTGACATTCCGTTGGAAAGGTCAAACGCGATCTTGATGTCGGAATAGTCGCCCTTGAACTTCAGCAGGAAGTCAAGATAGTCTTTATGAATATCCTTCAGAATCACCTGGCCTTTCTTCTCGGCGACAGGAGTAGGCCTGCCGCTCTCGATCCACTCCTGGATCTGGCCAAGGCCGGAATCCAGACCGACCGGAAGAGCGTTCTCCCTGGAGACCTTCATTCCGTTATATTCCTTTGGATTGTGCGAGGCCGTGATCTGGACCGAGGCCTTGAATCCGTAGTTGGCGGTTCCGAAATAGACCATCGGGGTTGTGCTGAGACCGATGTCATAGACATCAGCGCCGGCGTCGGTGATTCCTTTCACAAGATATTCGTGGATCTCCGGAGAGGATGTCCTGCAGTCGCGGCCGACAAGAACCTTGTCAGCGCCAAGGAGTTCCGGAAGAAAATAGCCCACCTTGTAGGCGGTGTTACGATCGAAGTCAACGTTATAGACTCCGCGTATGTCATACGCGTGAAATGCACCCATATTTTCTGATTATTTAATTTTAGTGGCGTACCTTGCAAAAACCTTTCCTTTCGCGATGTTCATCAACTTTTTCGAAATTATCTTCTTCCTTATCGGAGCGACGTGATCCACGAACAGATCTCCGTCCAGATGAGACATCTCGTGCTGCACCATACGGCATCCGAACTTGTCGAAAGTCTCGGTAACCTTCTCGAAATCACCGTTGTAATATTCAACGGTCATACTCTGTGGCCTTGTGACATCGCAGTAGATTCCGGGGATGCTGAGACAGCCTTCGGAATATTCACATTTCTTCTCGCTCTCCTCAAGGATGACCGGGTTGATCATCACCCTCTTGAAATCGGCGAGGTAAGGATAGACATCGGTCATTCCGGTGCCGTCAACGATAAGGATCCTGACGCTCTCGCCGACCTGAGGGGCGGCAAGTCCGCAACCTTCTGATTTAGCGAGAGTCTCCTCCATATCGGCGACCAACTTGGTGATCTTTTCCTTCTCCGAGAGGTCCGCCGGGGCAGCCTTCTGCCTGAGAACCTCAGACCCATATAAATAAATAGGTAATATCATAACTCTAACCTTTTAATTTCTGTTAGTCCTGTCCAGATAGCTCTGGAGGATGATGGCGGCGCTGATCTTGTCCACGGATGTCTTGTCCCTGCGGTCCTTCGCCTTCATCCCGCCGTCAATCATAGCCCGGTGCGCGAGCACGGATGTGAACCGCTCATCCTCAAGGGTCACCGGGATGCCGGGGAAAGCCTTGGCGAGCTGCTTGAGGAATATCTCCACGTCGGCGGCGGCCTCGGACGGTTTGTTGTTCATATTCATCGGATAGCCGACCACAAAGCGGGTTATGGTCTCCTTTTGAGCATAATTTTTGATATATTCTATTATCTTTGCACCCGGAACCGTGTCCAGGGCTGAGGCAAAAATACCCAGCGGGTCGCTGACCGCGACTCCAACGCGCTTGCGTCCGTAATCTATGCCGATGATCCTGTCCATTGTAATCCGCAAAGTTAACGAAAAAGGCTTTCAAGTCAAAATCTTATGTCCAAACAGAAAAAAGGCGGCATCATAAATAATTTCAGGCTCACTCTGGTTGATGACGACACACACGACAAACTGTGGTCCAGAAAATTCACAAGGATGGGGGCTCTCGTGACGGTGATCACCACTGTGGTCGTCACTGTCACGGTGATTTTCTGTCTCATAGCATTCACCCCGATCCGGACCTTCATTCCGGGCTATCCGGACGCGAGGACGAAACACGACGCGATCCAGAACGCCATCCGGGTTGACTCCCTGAGGAATGTGATCACTAAATGGGAACTGTATTCCGAGAACCTCAGAAGGGTTGTGGACGGCCAGGAACCGCTCAAGATCGACAGCCTTATGGAAGTCCGGAAGAACGTCACCGAAACCGCTGACCCTAAAAAGCTTGCGGAGAAGGACTCGCTGCTCCGGAAGGAAGTGGCGAACGAGGACAAGTTCGACATCAAGTCCAATTCCTCAAGGTCGCTTCCGATCGAGGGAATGCATTTCTTCACGCCTCTTAAAGGGGTTGTCTCGCAGGGTTACGACAAGGCCCTGCACCCTTACATTGACATCACGGCTCCGGGCAACTCGGTGGTGATGTCGGTTCTTGACGGCACGGTCATCTCTGACGGATGGACTGATACGGAGGGCTACACGATAAGGATCCAGCACGAGGGCGACATCATCTCGGTTTACAAGCACAACCAGAAACTGATGAAGAAGACCGGGGACAAGGTGACGGCGGGAATGCCGATCGCCGTTCTCGGAGGCTCCGGATCGCTTTCCGACGGAGATCATCTTCATTTCGAGCTCTGGCACAAGGGCGAGGCCGTGGATCCAACCAAATATATTAGTTTCTGATGGAAAAGAGAAGAATAGCGATACTCGGCTCGACCGGTTCGATCGGCAGGCAGACCCTGGACGTGATCAGGGTGCACAGGGATCTTTTTGAGGTTGAGCTGCTTACCTGCAAGGGCAGCTGGGAGTTGATGGCCAGCCAGGCCAAGGAATTTGACGCCAACAACGCCGTCATCTGCGACGAGACCAAGTACAAAGACCTCGCGGACGCGTTGGACGGCACTGACACGAAGGTGTTCGCCG
>CAVCRL010000303.1:0-2848 GCA_963604455.1 Lachnospiraceae bacterium
TACGCAGATTCTCGGGCCAAAGGAATAAGTGACCTATTACCTACATCACCTCGACGCCGGCGAAGGAGCATTCGGCGATGAGGAGGATGGTGTGGGAGCCGGTCTGCTGGCGGAGGCGGTCAGCGGTCTTGTTGTTCACGCCACCGAAGGCGGAATTGGAACGGACATCGACATTGACATCTTTCGGAACGTATATTCCCACTCCGGCAAAACTGGCCTTGATGTGAATCTGGACATCATCGCTGATGATGGCGTTGCGGAGATCCAAGCGGACAGAGCCGAAGGAGGTGTCTATGTCCGCCCCGTCAAACGCCTCATCCTCAACACGATGATTCTGCTCGCCAAAAGCCGATGAGATCTTCAGGATATTCCTTCCATCGCGGGAAATGATCGAACAGCCTCCTCTGGAGTCGTGGCAGTTCCAACTCTCCGGACGGCCGCTCTTGGAAAAAATCAGCACAATGCCGAAAGCGATGAATATGATCGCGAGGCACAGTTTCCAGAACACCGACCAGTCAATATAGCCTTGCGCCTGAAGCAGAAGTATCGCTCCGAGGGCTATACCGCTGAAAGATCCCCAGTTAGGATGGGCAATCATGTGTGCGGTGCACGGCAGGATAATAAGGAGTGTCCACCAGCCACGGAAGAATATGTCGAAGCCGATCACTCCGGTGACGTTCAGAATCCACAGCACGCCTATGGCGGCTATGGAGAATCCCAAAAACAGTTTCGCTAACTTTTTCATCTCATTATCAATTTTTTACTATTGTCCGATTTGTAACCGCAAAGGTATGGGGAAAAATTGATCGGACAATGAGTGGAATAAGGACAGATAAGTAATAGCAACAAGCTAATTACCAAACATATAGCAACAAAGGCAGTGGACAATGAAAGAATTGTCGCTTGGGCAGGCTCAGCGACCGGGTAAGAATGTGTTTGATTCTAAACTTAGAACGTGGCGATGAACTCGTCAATGGTGGTGCCGTCCGGGAGGGCGGAGGCGACACGGGCCTTGAGGCGCTGCTTGCCTTTCGTGACGGAGGTCGGGGATATTCCCATCATAGCGGCCATCTGCTTGCCGGAGAAACCGAAACGGAGCAGGACGGCGATGCGCAGTTCAGCGGCGGTAAGTCCTGGAAACGAAGACTTCAGACGCTCGGTGAAACGATTGCAGACATCATCCAGAATCTTCTCCAGCCTTCCCCACTCGGCATCGGACAGATAGCGCGGATTCTGCTGGAGCGACATCACCAGCTTGTCCTTGAACATCAGCACCGAACGCAACTCGCTGCGCTCCGACTCACTCTCGTGAAGCAATGTCTTGCTCGCACCTATCTCGCTGTCCTTCCGCTCGATGGCCTCGTCCCGATTCCTCAGCCGCCTCCTGAACATACGCACGATCAGGTACAACGCCACAATCAGCGACAGCACCGCAGCCACCGCCGTGCCCAAGATACGGCTTCTCGATGAACGGATGTCCGCCTTCTCGGCCTCGACACTGTTCTCAATGATCTTGTCATTCTGCTGAGACGCTTCCAGCTGGCTCTTGATCTCATTATGAATGGTCAGATACTTGACGGCATTCTCCTTATCATCAAGCAGATCACGATACACGATGTAGGAAAGCTGTGACCCGGAGAGTTTCGCTATAAGATCCGGAGCCTCCATCTCCTTGGCGGCATAGAACAACGCCGAATCCGGAATATTCATTTTACGGAAAGCATCCGCAAGGACAGCGTAGCGCACGCGGGATTTTCTCTTGCCTTCCCTGAAAAGCCTTTCCTGCGTACGGACAGCGGTCGAGGCGCATTCCAAAGCCTTATCGAATTGACCGTTACGGCTGTAGCACGCTCCGAGATTGTAAAGAGCCCTGGCATAGTCATTATCCGCTCCTTTGGAAATCTCCGCCGCGCGGCTGGCATATTCAATGGCCTCCGAATAGTCCTTGTTCTCATCTCCAAGGAACAACGCACGGTGCGACAGATTGATCAGGGCCGTCACCTGAAACGCCAGCGATCCAGCTTTCTCAGCCTCTTCCAGACCTTTCTCCAGATATGGCAAAGACGCGTCATACCACTTGCGGTCATTAAGCACGACAGCGTAGCGCAGGTTGATCATCGCGGCAAGCATATGATTGTCAGAGCCTTTGACCTCTTTAGTCGCGAGAAGCAGATCGTTGGCCCAATCCGCCTGATCTCCCGATTTGTTGTCCTCACGGACCACCGCTCGAAGATAGTACGCCTGCGCCTTCCGGTCCCGGTTGCCATATTTCAGGAAATAATCGACCCCGACATTCATCATCTCCTCGTCAATCCCTGGCTTGTAGGCGTTGTACTCCGCGAATGTCCTCAACAGACAATAAGAGGCATAGAGATAGCGGCCGGAGGACTCCGAATATGAAGCGGAATCCAGAATGATCAAAGAACTGTCAGGCCGGGAGTCCAAAAGACTCTCAGCCCGACTCAAATCCTCAGGGAGTCTGGCTCCACGGCCGCACGAAGAGGCCACAAAAGCACAGACAATGAATATTATCGCAGGAAACTTTCTCATCATAACTTTCACAGGCATCTGGTCATCCGCTGGTTAGTCCAATCGGCGTTTGCCTGAACACAAAGTTAGGAATTTTCCGGGAATATTTCAGCAGGGACAAGAAATAGTTCCTACAAAGAGTCCCAGTAAGGTTTCTATTGTCACCGTATCCTTATTTTACAAAATACGGTAAATTTCAATATTTACCTTAATATTCTAAAAAAAGTTTCTCTTTTCTATTTCCCGCTAAGGCCCTTGCCACCGCCGATTCGGGAGGCTTCGTCGATGCTGCCGACTTTGCGGGCGCGGGTCTGCTGGG
>CAVCRL010000304.1:0-2839 GCA_963604455.1 Lachnospiraceae bacterium
ACCTTGAAGAACTTGTAAGGCATATATCGGAACGGCAGGTCCAGCCAGGTCGGAGTTGTGACGACCGCACGATAGTGAGTGAACGCGTCGAAACTGCGTTTGTGGTGATAGCTGCCGAGGCCGGAGTTGCCGACTCCGCCGAACGGAATGTTCTCGTTGGCGATGTGCATTATCGTGTCGTTTATGCAGGCGCCGCCTGAGGACGTGTGGCGCAGGACGTAATCTCCGCGGCTTCCGAAATAGTACAGAGCCAGAGGTTTTTCCCTTGATGTGACGAATGAGATCACCTCATCGATCTCCTTGAATGTCTGCACGGGAAAGATCGGACCGAAGATCTCCTCGCGCATCACCGGAGCGTCCGGCGAGACTCCGTCCAGAACCGTCGGCTCGAAATACCTGTCGCCACGGTCCGTGTGCCCTCCGAAAGCGGTCTGTCCGTCTTTCAGGTAACCTTCCAGCCTCTCGAACGCCTTGTCGCTTACGATTCTGACAAAGTGCCTGGTCTTGTGCGGATTCTCTCCGAGAAGTTCCTTGAAGCTGATCTCCAGTTCTTTAAGGAACTTATCTTTGATCTCTTCGTGGATCATAAGATAGTCCGGCGCGATGCACGTCTGCCCGGCGTTGAGGCTCTTGCCCCAGGCTATGCGTTTCGCCGCCACCTTGATGTCGGCGTCCTTGTCCACGATGCACGGACTCTTACCTCCGAGTTCCAGCACGACCGGCGTAAGGTTCTTCGCCGCCGCTCCCATCACGATTCTGCCAAGTGCCGGGCTTCCGGTGAAGAATATGAGGTCCCAGCGTTCCTCCAGCAGAGCTGAGTTGACCTCGCGGTTCCCCTGGACGACAGCGACATATTCATCGCTGAATGTGTCCTCGATCATCCGCTGGGTTACCTTGGAGACGTTCGGGACGTAAGGGGACGGCTTCAGAACAGCCGTGCAGCCGGAGGAAATGGCTCCAACAAGCGGAGTCAGAAGCAGCTGCACGGGATAGTTCCACGGCGAGATGATCAGCGCGGTGCCAAGCGGCTCGCTGATGATCCTGCTTCGTGACGGGAACATCTTCAGCGGAGTCGCCTTCCTTTGCGGCCTGCTCCATTTCCTTATGTTATGAATATGGCTGCGAATCTCCCCGAGAAGTATGCTGACCTCTGTCAGGTAAGCCTCCTCGTAGGACTTGTGCAGATCCGTCCACAGTGCCTCGCACAGTGGTTTCTCCCATTTGCGCACCGCAGCCTCGAACGCTCTGAGCCGCTCCAGCCGCCATTTCACATCAAGGGTCGCCCCGCTCCTGAAGAAGCGCTCCTGCCGCTCCCTGATCTCCTTTATCCTTTCAACCGAAGTATTTTCCAAAATTATGACGCTTTATGAATATTCCGTCTCAAAGTTAGTGATTTACTCTTGATATTCAGAGCCTCCTTCCCATTTTCCTGAATATTCCTTCGTCCGGTGAAGTGATCCATCACGCTGTAAACCCCGAAGCATTTTCCGAATATGAAGTCGAAGACCGCGATCGGTAATATTCCTTGCCAGAACCGGATGAAGTGGTAAGGGAACGGGATGCCTTTGAAGCTTTTGCCTTTTTCGATGGCTTTGATGACTTTGGAGGCGACTTTCTCCGGCTTCAGGATCGGGAATATCTTGGACTGCACGCCGTCAAACATTCCAGTGTCGATGAAGTACGGCGCCACGGACATAACCTTGACCTTGCTTCCCGCAAGTTTAAGCTCTATCCTCATTGACTCCGTCCAGCCGATCACCGCCCATTTGCTCGCGCAATAGACCGACATCTTAGGCACTCCAAGCATTCCGGCCGCTGACGCTATCGTGCAGATGCAGCCGCTGTTCCTTTTGATCATATCCGGGAGAACCTGAAGCGCGACCAGCATAGGTGCCGTGGCGTTCACGTCCATCGTAAGGTTGATGTCCTGCACTGTCTGCCTGTCGAACGTACTGTTGCCTCTGACAATTCCGGCGCAGTTGATCAGCACATCCACATCTCCGACCTCGCTGATGACTCTTGAATATGTCTCCGCCACGATGTCCGCGTCCGCGCAGTTAACCTGATAGGAATGGATTCTGTTCCTGTAGCCAACCATAGTTGCCCTGGTGTCGGCGTTTGGCTTCTTGGTGTCACTTCCCAAGATTCCGGCCAATTCAATTTCCGTCCTTCTGATATTGTCTGGATTTACATCCCAGATCACTAAATGAGCCACCTCTTTTTCCAGACAGATACGTCCCATAATCTTGCCTATCCCTGAAGCGCCTCCAGTGATGAGCACTGTTTTTCCTTTTAAGTTCATATTATATACTACTAACTAACCGCATAAATGTAAATTCTTTCAACCAATAAACAATGAAATTCGTCCTTTTGAAAAGTATTTGAGGCTTGACATCGTAATATTTCCACTTTATGACTACCTTTGCCGTATGGATGCATTGAACAAAGAGATGCTGCGTCTGGCGTTGCCGAGCATACTCGCCAACCTGACCGTTCCGTTGGTCGGGATGGTGGACATCGCGGTGGCCGGACATCTGGACACCTCCGCGGCAGCTTTGATCGGCGGAATCTCGGTCGGATCCCTGATGTTCGACCTGCTTTACTGGAATTTCGGCTTCCTGCGGGCGGGGACCGGCGGAATGACGGCCCAGGCTTTCGGGCGGCAGGACTGGGACGATTGTGTCGGCAACCTTACAAGGGGAGTCGGCCTTGCGTTCATCATAGCCTTCGCCCTGCTCCTGCTCCAATGGCCGTTCCAGAAACTGATCTTCCTCTTTGTCGGCTGCTCCGAAGAAGTCCGTTCCCTTGCCCTTGAATATTTCTACATCCGCATCTGGGC
>CAVCRL010000305.1:0-2834 GCA_963604455.1 Lachnospiraceae bacterium
CTTATGAATATTCAGAAGAACCTTCCGCCACTCATCCGGCCTCGATCGTCGAGGTTTTGGACCGCAGGAACTATGTGATCCGCCGCTCCACAAACCTTTCAAGGCAGTCGCACGTGATAGCCGCCAATCTGGACAGGGCGTTCATAGTCGTGACTCTGTTCTTTCCGGAGATCAAACTCCCGTTTCTGGACAGACTTCTGGTGACCTGCGAGGTGTATGGCATCCCGGCCACCATAGTCCTGAACAAGGTTGACATATTCAGAAAGGAATTTCCTGAGCAACTCGCTGATTTTCATCGTATCTATGAGAGTGCCGGCTATCGTGTGATAGAGACCTCGGCTTTGACAGGAGAGGGCATTGATGAGTTGAAGGCTGCGATTGGTTCGCCGGAGGATGGCCACATCTGCCTTTTCTCCGGAGAGTCAGGAGTAGGGAAGTCCTCCATCATCAAGGCTTTGGATCCGTCTCTCAACCCGAAGGTAGGCAACATTTCGTTGGCCCATCTTCAGGGCCGCCACACAACATCCTTGTACGAGATGTACCCGTTAAGCTCCGGGGGCTTCATCATTGATTCCCCCGGCCTTAGGGGTTTCGGCCTTGTCCATCTTGAAAAAGAGGAGATCGCCCTCTACTTCCCTGAGATGCTAAAGTTCTCGCACGACTGCCGTTTCACCCCCTGCACCCACACTCACGAGCCCGGATGCGCCGTAAAACAAGCCGTGGATGCCGGCCAAATCTCCGCCGAGCGCTACAACTCCTACCTCGGAATGCTCGAAGAGGACAAGAAGTTCCGATAAACAGCCTTTGTCCTATGAAAGCTTACCTTGCGAATATTATTGTCCTTCTCTCTGCCGTCAGCATTCTCTGTGGCTGCTCGAAGAGCATTGATGATATTTATCTGGATGAGAACAAGGCTCCTGAACGCTGGGATGGGAACGGAATGCCATCCTGGCTCGCGGATCGTTACCTTTATGATTTTTGGGTCGAGTCAGATTTGATGTATTCTTCTCATGCCGTTGAGGAATTGCTCCGTGTGCATAGGTTCGAGCATGACGGTCACTTTTTTGTGACCTTGTCATACGATGTGATTTGCTATAAATTCAGAGATTGCAAGCATTTGTCCGGGACTCTCTGTTATTCGGATGACGGACGCCGTATCGATTTTTCAAAGGTACAAAACTCTTTCACGAAAAGCTCTGTATTGGTCTCGACAAACGCTTGGGATGGAGATAATGTTCCTAAGTTGTCGGATTTCAAGTTTAAGAATATTGGTGGATTGGGATGGCTGCAGGAAGAGATAAACAATATATGCACATCGATTCGCGAACCAGATCAAATATTGTTCAGATTGGACTGTGGTGGTTATGAAACGAGTGATTATGTCTATTTGAACTATTTTTATTATGACTTTAACGATCCTGGAGAGGAGCCTTTAAAAAGTGAATATTGTATGTTCACTTTAAATGGTGAAAGAGTTGAGGACTATTATTGGCCTTTATCTTTTAACACATTGTATATTGATTCCGGACTTTCTTTCTTGCGGAAGAAATAGTCTTGCACTGTATCTTGTTTGTTTATGGGAACTAACTTCAAAGGAATACTGATAATCCTAGTGATGCTTGGGCTTTATTCAGGCTGCTCAAAGGATTTGAACACCACCTATGACGATATATGTATTGATGACAGGATGGTTCTTGAAAAATGGAGTGGAGATGATATCCCTTTCTGGTTGGCTGACAGATATTATCAAGATGTTGTTCTCAAATTAGGTTTGAAATATACGGAATTTGGCCCTACCGAGTTTTTATGGGTCTATAAGTTTAAGCATAATGGGCTTACATTACTCGCACTTTCATTTGATGTGTTTTATGGAGATCGCTGTTCAGGTGTTCTTTGTTACTCTGATGATGGCCGTGGTGTCGATTTTGAGAAAGTCCAAAACTCTTTTGGAAAGAATGCCACTTTGATCTCGACAAATGTCTGGTTTCGGGACAATGCCCCTGCACTTTCGGATTTTGGATTTGAAGATGACGAGGGGCTGGAATGGTTGCAAAGAACCATCATGAATCTGTGTGAAGGAGTTCGCAAGTCTGGTTTGTTCTTATATTCAATCAATTGTGGCTATGCGAAGTCAAACGATGATGTTTACGTCTATTTAAGATATGACTATTTCAAGGATTCTAATTCCTATGGAGTCCGGAAACACGGTGATTGCCTGTATCATACAGATGGTGAGCGGATTAATGGCACACGGGAACGGAACAAAATAAAGCAGTTACGTCTTCCGGACAACGAGATTAACATTAAGAGAGGTCCTGAGTTCTTGCAGGGAAAGTAGCGTTATAAAAGGCGGCAGGGTTGATCTTGAGTTAGTGGCTCCAGAACATCCATGATAGTCTCAGAGGAAAGGCGTAGTACATCAGTTAAAAACAGCCTCTAAAGTCAACCATCTCAGGGAATGGTTATCCAAGGTATCATTTTTCGATGATATTGCTCCCGTCGGGGTGAAAAATGACTGCGAGAAGAGCATTCTTGCGGCAAAACGCTCCACTCGTTTGTCTTATGGAGCCATCAGACATATTCTTGAACCATTGATGTGCTTTGTAATTGGCGTTATTTTTTCTTTGTGTCAGGAGTTATTTTTCATAGATGTAGAATGTCACGTCAACGAACGACTTGATGGGTTGGTCACTTCGACAGGCTCAGTGACCGCTTAATGCATATTTCTATATTCATAATTCATAATCACTCACAGCTATGCCAATAGGTCAGAAAAATAAAATTTCAAATTTTGGTAACGTGCAAAATTTGGAATTTTCTTTTTTTCTGCCCCT
>CAVCRL010000306.1:0-1307 GCA_963604455.1 Lachnospiraceae bacterium
GAGATGTCCTTGCACATCCTGCCCATCTCGTGGAAAGTCTGGATGCAGTCCTTGGTCTTGCGGCTGATCTCCGTGGAGATGTACCATCCTCCGAAACTCTTGTGATGACCGTAGGCGTTCCAGACCTCCTCGATGACATATTTGTTGGTCTCCAACTCGTAGGACATCTCGCCTGTGTCCCAGTACTTTCCGCTGTCGTAAAGCCCGAAATAGAACTTCATCCCGTATTTGTCCGCAAGACTGAGAAACAGTTCGAGCAGGTCCACGGACGGCATATAGCATCCCTTCCCGAGAAGGTACTTGCTCGGGTAGGTGAGGAATTTACGATAGCCGCTGCGGATGATGATCACGGTGTCGATCCCCATCGCCTTCATATACCTGAAATCCAGATCCCATTCCTTGGCTCCCCAGTTCTGGTGCGGAATGTCGTGCGAGATCTCATCCAGAAATGTGCCCGTGATCGGAATCGCATTGCCCTTCGGGACAATCAAATTGCTTTCAATGCTATCATCAACTTTTAACCCTTTCCTGTCATTCTCGGGCTCCACGGCGCACGATGCCAAAGGTGCGGCCATCGCTGCCGCCGCGGCGAATCCGGCACTCTTGAGGAAACTTCTTCTGTCTGTCATATAACGTATTGACTGTTACTCGCATTTCTCCAGAATCTGCCAGATTTCGAACAGGCCGCGTGGGACGTGGAAGCACCCCTTCCATTTGCCGCCCTTGAGAGGAAGGAGCATCTCGCCACGGCGGTTCAGGTAGCCGAACCATTCCGGGTAGAGAGGATCCTTGAAGCGTGACCACATATATTCATCAAGCTTTTCGAACCATTCGAGGCATTTCTTGTCGCCGGTGAGCTGGTAGCCTTTGATCATCGCGATGGCGGATTCGATGTGGACCCACCAGAGTTTCTGGTCCCACTCCAGTTTCTGCTGCGGAGCGCCCTTGCTGTCAAGGAAGTAGAAGATTCCGCCATATTCCTTGTCCCAGCCTCTCTCGATGACTTTGAGGGAGATCTCAACGCATTTCTCGATCAGGGCCTTGTCGTTCCTGCGGATGCCGAGGTTCATCATAAACCACAGGGCCTCAAGGTCGTGTCCCGGGTTGATCTCGCGGCCTTCGTAGCAATCCAGCCTTGAATTGTCAATGGATGAGACATTCTCGACCATACATCCCAGATCCGGCTGGTAGAACACGTCCAGAACCTCGTGGAGGCAGTCGTCAATCGTGCTTTCCAACAGCTGAGGATCGTTGATGATGTCCTCGACCTCCAGCGCCATATTGCAGATGATCATCGGCAGGGCGAA
>CAVCRL010000306.1:1610-2817 GCA_963604455.1 Lachnospiraceae bacterium
CCCGAGTTTGTTGCAAAGCATAGAGAACAACCAGACCTCGCGTCCCTGAAGCCAGATGAACTTGTCTGTGTCATAGACACTTCCGTCTCTGTCAAGGCAGGAGAAATAGCCTCCGTACTCCTTGTCGATCGAGTTGTTCAACCAGAAAGGAAGGACGCTGTCCAAAAGCTCAGTCTTGTACTTGTTTGCTAATTCTTTGAAATTCATTTCTTTGTGTATGTTAATTTTGTTATTTCTCTGTGAATGACGCTGCGACTCCGCCGCCCGGAGCCATCCTTACCTTAAGGCTGTCGGCCGATGTGACGGTTTGTGTCTCGATTGTGTAGGCCTGCGGATTGGTCTTGTAGTCGGTGTCGGCCGCATCGGCGTAAACCTTTACCTCATAAGTTTTTCCGGCCTCAAGAAACGAGAGCGGAACCTCGAACTCCCTTGCGTTCTCGTCGGTGACTCCACCGAGGAACCACTGGCCGTCCTTCTTGGCCTGACGGGCCACGATGAGGTAGTCTCCAGGCTCGGCCATCAGGTATTTGGATTGTCTCCAGTCAACCGCCACGTCCTTGATGAACTGGAACGCGTCAGGGAACCTCATATAGTTCTCAGGCAGGTCGGCAGCCATCTGGAGAGGGGAGTACATCGTCAGATAGAGAGCCAGCTGGTTGCAGATCGTGGCGTTCACGTGCGACTTGTTGGTCGGGCAGAGCTTGGACATATCCATCTCGAAGATTCCCGGTGTGTAGTCCATCGGACCGCCGTTCAGCCTTGTGAACGGAAGAATCGTGACGTGCTGCGGGTGAAGGCCTCCGAAGGACTGGTACTCAGTGCCTTTCGCGGACTCGTTGCCGACCATATTCGGATATGTCCTGCAGATTCCCGTAGGGCGGACGGCCTCGTGGGCGTTGACCATAATGTGATGGTCGGCGGCCTTGCGGATGGCGTACTGGTAGTGGTTGTTCATCCACTGGCCGTAGTGGTGCTCTCCGCGAGGGAAGATCTGGCCGACGTAGCCGGACTTCACGGCATCGTAGCCGTACTTGTTCATCAGGTCGTAGGCCGCGTCGATGTGGCGTTCGTAATTCCTTACCGATGAGGATGTCTCGTGGTGCATCATAAGTTTCACGCCCTTCGAGTGGGCATATTCATTAAGTCCCTTGATGTCGAAATCGGGGTACGGGGTGACAAAGTCATAGACAAAGTCCTTTGAGAAGCT
>CAVCRL010000307.1:0-2816 GCA_963604455.1 Lachnospiraceae bacterium
TCGCCATCGAAAGGATGAAATCCCGTTACGCCAAGATGCTTAAGTACGACTACACTACCTTGTTCGAGGGTTGGGGAATCGGCAGCGAAGGCTTCGGTGGCGGCACGATCAACCACGCTTGGAGCGGTGGCCCGCTTACGATTCTGAGTCAGAAACTATGCGGAATCGAGCCAACGGCACCTGGCTTCAAGACATTCGAAGTCAAGCCTCAGATGGGAACTTTGAAGACCGCTACCGCCGCTCTTGAGACCCATTACGGAATGATCCGCGTCTCAATCAGCAGGAAATCCGCCAAGGCGCACACAGCCTCGCTCACAATCGAGGTTCCGGAAGGCACAACAGCGACCGTCACAGCTTCCAACGGCAAGCCTAAGTCTCTGGCCGCAGGGAAATATTCATTGAAAATCAAGGTTGACTGATGTTAGCGCATCGTTTGATTGTCAGTGCGGCCGCGGGCATTATGCTTGCGGCCGGATTGCTTCCAGCGCAGGAAGTATGGAAGGCCCGTTGGATCGGAAAGCAGGAGTGCCGCAGTGAGGCCAATTCCTGGCTGGCCTTCAAAAAGAAGGTGAATGTCACTGAAGTTCCGGATGAGATGATGGCCAGAATCGCCGCTGACTCAAAGTATTGGCTTTGGATAAATGATTCTCTTGCTGTCTTTGAGGGAGGTCTTAAGCGTGGTCCATCTCCGGGTGACACTTATTATGACGAGATAGACATCGCTCCATATCTCCGCAAAGGGGAGAATTGTCTCTCGGTTTTGGTCTGGCATTTCGGCCGTAACGGTTTCAGCCACGCCGACAGCGGGGTGGCAGGGCTGCTTTTCGAGGCGAAGGCTCCCGGATTTGAGATATTGTCGGACAAGACTTGGGAAGCCACTGTCTATAAGGCTTATGGAACTGCCGGTGAGCCGGATGCCAACTACAGGCTACCGGAGAGCAATCTCAGCTTTGACGCGAGAAAAGACATCAACGACTGGCGTAGCCCGTCCGCGCCTCGTCTTGGCCGTGCGATGGAACTACCTGTCAGAGTTGGGGATCCGCCTTTCGGAAAATTGGTCAGAAGGCCGATCCCGATGTGGAAAAGCGGCGGATTGAGTGACTATCCTGAAGTGCGCCGTTCCGGTGACACGCTGGTTTGCTCGTTGCCGTACAATGCACAGATCACTCCATATCTGAAAGTCAAGGCACCTGCCGGCCGCACAATAAAGATGCAGACCGACCACTACAAGGTCGCCTTGGCCAAAACACAGTGCCTGTGGGCAGAATATATCACAAGAGACGGTGTTCAGGAATATGAAAGTCTCGGTTGGCTGAATGGCGACAGGATGTTCTACATCATCCCTTCTGACGTGGAAGTCCTTGAGGTAAAGTACCGTGAGACCGGCTATGACACGGAAATCACCGGCACATTCGAGTGCGACGATCCCTTCCTTAATGAATATTGGAGGAAGGCTGTCCGTACCCTTTATGTTTGTATGAGGGACACCTATATGGACTGTCCTGACCGGGAGAGGGCTCAGTGGTGGGGCGATGAGGTGAATGAGCTCGGGATGGCTTTCTATTCATTGTCACCTTCTTCTTGGAAGCTGGCTGAAAAAGGAATATATGAGCTGATGAACTGGCAGCGCGTAGATGGTGTTCTGTCCTCTCCGGTTCCCGCTATGAACTATTCCGCGGAACTCCCGTCCCAGATGCTTGCAGCTTTGGGCTGGTACGGGTTCTATACCCAGTATTTTTATTCGGATAACGATGCTTTTGTCCCGGTTGTCTATGAGAGGATGAAAAAGTACTTGCATCAGGTCTGGAAGTTGGATGAGGATGGCCTCCCTGTTTACCGGACAGGGGATTGGGACTGGCCGGACGCCGATTCCCCGGTCGATAAACACGCCTTGATGCCTTGCCTCTACTATCTCGCTTTGAAATCGGAACTGGAGTTCGCCCGAATCCTTGGCCGTGCTGATGATGTGACTATGATCGAATCGGTTATGGCCCGTCTGAAGGATTCCTACAACCGGTTGTACTGGACAGGTAACGGTTACCGCAGCCCGTCGTATAAGGATCGCACGGATGACAGGCCGCAGGCTATGGCCGTCCTTTCAGGAATCGCCTCGGAAGAAAAGTACCCGGTCATCGCTGAAATCCTGAAGACAACTGATATGGCATCGACCTATATGGAGAAATATATGGTTGAGGCTCTGTTTGTTACAGGTCAGTCATCCGCCGCTCTTGACAGGATGAAAAGAAGAATGGCTACGATTATGGATGGCCGAAGCTCTACTCTTTACGAGCATTGGAACTGGACGAATTCCAGCAACCACGCCTGGTCCGGGGCAAACATAATCCTGCTCGGTCAGAAAGTCTGCGGAGTCGCCCCTTTGACTCCGGGATTCAGGACATTCTCCGTCCGTCCTCAGATGGGCTGGCTCAAGCGTGCCTCCACCTCGTTTGAGACCAAGTACGGTACAATCAGAGTCTCTCTTACACGGAAATCGTCCAAGTCAAAGACGGCTCTCCTTTCAATCGATGTCCCGGAAGGCACAGTGGCCGAGATTCCGGTATCTCCGTCCAAAACAGAGACTTTGTGCTGTGGGCATCATACATTGAGGGTTAATATTTTCTAATTAGAATCAGAGTTTGTATATTTATCAGAAATTAAATTTATTATGACACTCAAAACTATTTTGGCAGCGGCGGCTGTTTCTTTAGCGGCCATCCCGCCGGTTTCGGCCAAGGATGTGACCTACAAGGTCGTTTCGCCAGACGGCCATCTGTCCGCCACGGTTGTTGTAGGCAACTCCATCACTTATTCGGTCT